>CAZPJF010000202.1:0-6563 GCA_964586095.1 uncultured Gemmatimonas sp.
GGAGGGCTGGCAGAATGGCTAATGCAGCGGTCTTGAAAACCGCCGACCGCAAGGTCTTACAGGTTCGAATCCTGTGCCCTCCGCTGGTCAGTACGCCCCGGCGCTGGTTCGTGCTCACGGCGGTCGCCGTGCTGCTCGCCGCCGGCGCCGCGACGCCGCGCGCGGCCTGCGCGTGCAGCACGAAGCTCGGGGCCTTCCGCACCGCGGCCGCGTCGAACGTGCGCGATTTCGGCACCGCGCAGGCGGCCCTGCGCGCCGACTCGGGGCGCTTCGGCACCGTGGAGGAGCTCACCGCGCTCGGCCTCTTCAGCCTCCAGGCGGGCGTCGTCGTGGTGGAGGAGGCCGTCACGCGCGACCGCTGGAGCCTCCGCCTCGCGCATCAGGAGGCTCCCGAGCTGGCCTGCTGGTCGGCGGAGGAGGCCGGGCGGCCCCCGCCGCCGCCGGATCCGTCGACGGGCTCATCGGTCGCCTGCGCGCGGTTCCCGGTGCCGCCCGGCCACATCGCGGCAGGGGTGCTCTACTTCGGCGTGCTCCTCGTGGCCCTCGGCATCCGCGTGGCCGTGGCGGTCTCTGACGGGACCCGTCCGCCGCTCGGCCGCCTCGCGGCGCTCATCGTCCTGCTCGTCGTGCACCCATTCTGGAACCTGCGGCCCAGTGCATTCGGCGCGCGGCTGGATGCCTGCGGCAACGACATCGACGTGGTGTCGCTCGTGCTCGCGGCCGCGGCCGCGTACTGGGCGCTGCGGTGGCCACCGTCGAGCGCGCCACCGCCTTGACGCGCGCCCGCGCCGCCGCGCTGACGCTTGCCCGCGCCCCCCTCGTCCGGCGAGATTACCCAGCTCTGGGGCGACCCGGAAGGAGACGTGGCCGAGAGGCTGAAGGCGGCGGTTTGCTAAACCGTTATACGGGGTTAAACCTGTATCGAGGGTTCGAATCCCTCCGTCTCCGTTGCGCGGGCCCGCCGGTCGACCGAACCGGCCGGGCCCGTCGGCGTTCCGGGGGCCTCCCGGCGCGTCCGGTCCATCGCCCCGCACCGGCCAGCCCGGCCGGTGTCCCGTCCCGACGTCCCCCGCATGACGACCACGCCCCCGCGTCTCCGCTTCGCACCCTCCCCCACCGGCTACCTCCACGTCGGCGGCGCGCGCACCGCCCTCTTCAACTGGCTCCTCGCCCGCAAGACGGGCGGCGCGTTCCTCCTCCGGATCGAGGACACCGACAAGGCGCGCTCCACCGACGAGTCCACGCGCGCGATCTTCGACGGGCTCCGCTGGCTCGGGCTCGACTGGGACGAGGAGGTCGTGTTCCAGGGCGCGAACCTCGAGCGGCACCGGCATGATGCCCAGCGGCTCCTGGCGGACGGCAAGGCGTATCGCTGCTTCTGCACCGCCGACGAGCTCGCCCAGCGCCGCGCGGCCGCCGAGGCGGCGGGCGGGGCCTTCACGTACGACCGCCGCTGCGATGCGCTCCCCGCGGCCGAGGTGGAGCGCCGCGTCGCCGCCGGCACGCCGTTCGTGCTCCGCTTCCGCGTCCCGGCGGGCGACACCTCGTGGGACGACCTCGTCCACGAGCGGATCAGCTTCCCGAACAAGGACATCGACGACTTCGTCATCCTCCGCTCGGACGGCACGCCGATCTACAACCACGCCGTGGTCTCCGACGACATCGCGATGGGCATCACGCTCGTGATGCGCGGCGACGACCACATCTCCAACACGCCCAAGCAGATCCTCCTCTACGAGGCGCTGGGCGCGCCGCTCCCGCGCTTCGCCCACCTGCCGATGATCCACGGGACCGACGGGAAGAAGCTCTCCAAGCGGCACGGCGCCACCGCGGTCGGCGACTACCAGCACCTCGGCATCCTCGCGCCCGCGATGGTGAACTTCCTCGCCCTCCTCGGCTGGTCGCCCGGCGGCGAGTTCGACGAGGTCATGACGCTCGACCAGCTGGTGCACGCCTTCTCCGAGGACGGGCTGCTGCGCAAGGCGAGCGTCTTCGATCCCCGGAAGCTCGAGTGGATGAACGGGCAGCACCTCGCGAAGATGCCGATCGCGGACCTCGAGGCGCTCGTGGCGCCGCGCTTCGCGCAGGCGGGCCATGCGACCGTCGCCGAACTCGAGGCCCGCCGCGACTGGTTCCATCACCTGCTGGAGCAGCTGCGCGTCCGCGCCCGGCTCGTGGACGAGCTCGTGGCGCAGGCCGCGCCGTACTTCGGCGAGACGGTCACCTACGACCCGGACGCGGTCGCCAAGCAGTGGAAGGACCCCGCGGCGACGCTCGCGCTCATGACGGCCCTGCGGGAGACGCTCGAGGCGGCGCCCGACTGGGACCCGGTCGCGCTCGAGGAATCGATGCGGACGCTGGCCGAGGCCAAGGGCGTGGGCGCGGGGAAGCTGCTGCAGCCGCTGCGCGTGGCGCTCGTCGGGGTGGCCGCCTCGCCGGGGATCTTCGATGTGCTGCTCCTGCTGGGACGCGAGCGCTCGATCGCGCGCGTGGCGGCGGCGGAGCGCCGGCTGCAGGAGATGGCGGCGGCGCGGTAACGCACCCGCGCCCCCGCCGGTCCCCCGCCCCGCGATGGACGCCCCACGCGAGCCCCTCACGCCGGTCGAGCGGAAGGTCTACCACTTCCTCATCGACTACCTGGCGGAGCACACCTTCCAGCCGAGCGTGCGCGAGGTGGCGCGTCAGTTCCGCATCCCCTCCACGAAGACGGTCACCGACCTCCTCGGGGCGCTCGAGCGCAAGGGCTACATCCGTCGCGCGCCCGGCCGTTCGCGCGGCGTGGTCATCGAGGGCTTCGCGGGCGGCGCGCGGACGCAGCCGGTGCCGGTGGTGCGGCTCGACCCCGGCCCGACGCTCGTGACCGAGGGCCACGTCACGATCGACCGCACGCACCTCCCGGCCGACGACTGCTACCTCGTGCGCGCGGTGATCGAGGATGCGCCCGCGCTCGCCATCCGCGAGGGGGACCTGCTGCTCGTGCACCCGGGTGGGCGCGCCGCCGAGGGGAGCGCGGTGGTCGCGCGGGTGGGCACGGCGGTGCTGGCCCGGACGATCGAGCGCCGCGGCCCCACGGTGGTGCTCCGCGCCCCGCGTCCCGGCGTGGAGTCGATCGAGGTCGGCCCCGGCGACGACTTCGAGGTGCTGGGCGCGCTGGCCGGCGTGCTGCGCGTCACCGTGGTCGCGCCGCCGCTCCCCTAGCCCACCGGCGCAGCGCCCGCGGCGGCCGCGCCTCGCCCTGCCCCCTGCGCGCGGCGCGCCGGGCTCAGCGGTCCGGCGTCTTGCCCGCCTGCTCCGCCGCCTGCTGTGCCTCGCGCCGCTCGCGCTCCTTGCGCTCGCGGAGGGCGCGCACCGCGGCGTAGAAGTCGTCGTCGCGCGTGCGGCGGTCGGCCTGCGCCATGATCTCGTTGCGCACCTGCATGAGCCGGCGCCCGCGCTCGAGCTCCTGCGGGTTCCCCTGCACGTTCATGGGCAGGAGCGCGAGGAGCGCCGTGGGGATCTTGAAGTCGCCGAGCTGGATGTAGCGCTGGTCGACGCCGTACTTCTTGCCGTTCCGCTCGATGGTCCAGTCGCCCGGCGTGCGCCCCGCGGGCCCGACGCGGCGCAGCGAATCGACGTACGCCTCCGCCGTCGCGTGGAGGAGCGCCTGCAGCGAGTCGGCGCGCGTCATGGGGATCACCGGCGCCTCGACCACCTCGGCCGGCGTCTGCCAGAGCCGCGGGTCGTTGAAGGAGGGGCGGATCCCCTGCGTGGGCCCGCCGCCACCGATGAGGGGGCCGACGCCCCCCGGGTCGGGGCGCACGGGGCCGGTGGGCGCCTCCGGGATGCCGGTCGGGACCTCGCGCGGCGCGACGATCGGCGCCGCCGGCGCCTCGGCGGGCGTCTCGCTCGGCGTGCGCCCATCGCCCCCGGCGCGCGGGGCCTCGCGGCTCGGCGACGTGCGCTGCGGCACCGCGGTCACGAACGAGATCCGCTCGGGCATCACCGCCCGCCCCGCATCGTCGCGGAGCACCTCGAACGCGATCGGCACGATGAGCGACGGGACGATGATCGCGATGATCGCGAGCTGCAGGACGAACGCCGCGACCGACGCGCGCGGGTCGCCGCGGCGCGCGGGCAGCAGCGTGAGGCGGCGCTTCGCGCTCACGCCCCCGCCACGACCGGGTTCCGGACCGTGCTCCACCCCACCACCTCGACCTCCACCACGTCTCCCGGCGAAAGGGGCCCCACGCCCTCGGGCGTGCCCGTCAGCACCACGTCACCCGCCTCGAGCGTCACCGCGCTCGAGATGAAGGCCAGCAGGTCGGCGACGGGGAAGACCATCTCCGCACTATGACACCGCTGGCGCTCCGTACCGTTCACCCGCGTCACCAGCTCGAGCGCCCCCAGGTCGGGGCGTCCCGCCCGCTCGGGGCCGATGGGACAGAACGTGTCGTGTCCCTTGGCCCGCCACCACTGCGGGTCGCTCTTCTGCAGGTCCCGCGCACTCACGTCGTTCACCGCCACGATCCCGCGCACCGCCTCGGCGCACTGCGCGGGCGTCGCCTTCCGCAGCGTCGCCCCCACCACCACGCCGATCTCGCCCTCGAAGTCGACCCGCCCCACGCCCGCCGGCAGCACGATCGCCTCGCCCGTCGCGACCACGGAGGACGTGGGCTTGTAGAAGACGAGCGGCGTGGTCGGGACCTCATTCCCCATCTCCTTCGCGTGCTCGCGGTAGTTCCGCCCCACGCAGACGATCTTGCCCGGTCTGGCCATCCGCCTAATCTACCCCGCCGGGCGCGATTCGGCCCACGCCGGCCGCTGCTGCCCACTCACGGTCCTCGCGCGGTCCCGCCGGCTCCCGGCTCTGCCCGGGCCCCGGCCCGGGCGCGGTCAGGACCCGGTCGAGCCGCCCTGCCGGTAGAACGCCGCCAGCTCCTCGCGGAGCATCGCCCACGGCCCCTGGATGCGCGTGGCAGGCGGCAGGCCCTCGATGAGCCGGCGCCCGTACCCCTTGGTCACCACGCGCGGGTCGCAGATGACCACCGCCCCGTGGTCGGTCCCGGTGCGGATGAGCCGGCCGAAGCCCTGCTTGAGCCGCAGCGCGGCGTGCGGGATCATGTACTCGTCGAAGGCGCTCCGCCCCTCGGCCTCGATCGCCTCGCACTGCGCCGCCGTGATCGGCTCGGTGGGCACCCGGAACGGGATCTTGCCGAGCACGAGCCCGCGGAGCGCGCGCCCCGGCACGTCGACGCCCTCCCAGAAGCTCGCCGTGCCGACGAGCACCGCGTCGCCGTGCTCGCGGAAGCGCCGCAGCAGGTCGTCGCGGGGCGCCTCGCCGTGCACGAGCAGCGGGTGCCGCCCCGCGACGCCGCGCTCCCGCAGCACGCGCGCCGCCTCCTTCACGTCGCGGTGGCTCGTGAAGAGCACGAAGATCCCGCCGCCGGCGAACTCGATCAGGTCAGCCGTGGCGTCGAGCGTGCGCTGGAGGTGCCGCGCCCCTTCGGCGTTCGGCGCGGGGAAGTCGCTCGGGATCGCGAGCATCGCCTGGCGCGGATAGTCGAACGGCGAGGCGAGCTGCGCCGTCATCGGCTCGAGCTCGTCGTCGTCGAGCCCGAGGCGGCGCGTGATGAACGTGAAGCCGTCCCCCACCGCGAGCGTGGCGCTCGTCACCACGGCGGTCTCGAGCCGGCGGAAGAGGTCCTCGCGCAGGATCGGCGCCAGGTCGAGCGGGACCGCCGTCGCGCCGACGTTCCGTTCGCTCCCGCGCAGCTCGAGCCAGCGCACGCGCGGCGTCCCCTCGGGGTCCGGCTTGAGCGCCACGCGCAGCGCGTCGCCCGACGTCTGCAGCCGCCGCGCGACCCCGCGCACCTCGTTGAGCAGCGGCGCGAGCTCCTCGGCGCGCCGCTCGTCGGACTCCAGGCGCTCGCGCACCATCCGCAGGCCGTCGCCCAGCAGCTCGACCTCCGCGAGCAGGTCGTCGAGCGCCGCGCCGAGGCCGGCGCGCCAGATCGGGTCGTCGGCGAAGGCGTCGGTGAGGCGCACCTGCGGTTCCCGCCGGTCCGCCATCCACGTGCCGAGCAGGTCGCAGAGCACCACGCTCTTCTCGCGCGCGGCGTGCAGCGAGGGCACGAGGCGCGCGCGCACGAGGTCGAGGCTCGCCACGCTCAGCAGGTCGCTCCCCTTGGCGAGGGCGCGCTCGAGCGCCGGCAGCAGCCCCTTCCCGCGGCGCTCGAGGCGCGCGAAGAGCCGCTCCAAGCCGCGCCGCGACACCGACTGCCCGAGGTGGTCGGCCGCCGCATCCTCGAGGTGGTGCCCCTCGTCGACCACCAGCCGCTTGAACGCCGGGAGCACGGCCGCCTCGTCCCACCGCCCCGACGCGCGCCGCACCGCGAGGTCGGCCATGAGCAGGTGGTGGTTCACCACCACCACGTCGGCCTGCGCCGCCGCCCGCCGCGCCTTGAACACGAAGCACTTGTCGAAGTGCGCGCAGCGGAGCCGCGTGCAGAGGTCCCCCTCGGCCGCGACCTCGTCCCACACCTCGCCCTTGGGCGGCGACGGCAGGTCGGCGAGCGAGCCGTCCT
>CAZPJF010000203.1:0-6559 GCA_964586095.1 uncultured Gemmatimonas sp.
GGATGCACGCGCACCGCCGAGATCTGCCGCGTGGCCGCGAGTCCGACGTTGGTCCAGGTGCGGCCCTGGTCGGTGCTCCGGTAGACGCCGTCTCCATACGGCGACGACTGCCCGCGGACGGCGTGCTCCCCCGTGCCCACGTAGATGACATTGGGGTCCGAGGGCGCGACCGCGATCGCGCCGATCGATCCCGACGTGAACTGGCCGTCGGAGATGTTGCGCCAGCCGATGCCGGCGTCGTCGGTGCGCCAGAGCCCACCGCCGGTGTAGCCCGCGAAGAAGGTGAGCGGCTGGCCCGGCACGCCGCTGACGGCCACCGACCTGCCGCCGCGCGAGGGACCGATGTTGCGCCACCCCATGGAGGCGTAGTCGGCGACGGACGGCTCAGGGCGCCCGCTGGGCCGCGCCTGCGCGTGCATGCTCGTGGCGCCAAGGGCGAGGAGGACGAGGGATCGCAGGGTCGACATCGGAAGCCGGTGGAGGGAGGACCCGCACGTTGGCCCGCCTTGGCAGGGGCGTCAAGGCGCGACGGCGACGTGGCCCCCCTCTGGTGGGATACGGCCGACATCACCAACGTTCGCGGCGATGCGATCCCTCACCCTGCGATCCACCCTCGCGCTCCTCGGGGCGACCCTCGGTGCGTCCGCCTGCACGGCGCGTGCGCAACGCCCCGCAGCGGCGCCGTCCACCGGCGGCGGGAGCCCGTCGCTCGTCGTCTTCCTCACGATCGACCAGCTCGGCACCGACTACCTCGCGCGCTACGGCGGCAACCTCACGGGCGGGCTCGCGCGCCTGCGGGACGAGGGTGCCACGTGGATGCGCGGCCGTCACGACCACGCGATCGCGGAGACGGCGCCGGGGCATGCGACGACGCTCTCGGGTCGGCATCCGGCGCGCACGGGCATCGCGAGCAACTCGCAGGGGGTGAACACCGCCGACGCCCCGCTCCTCGAGTCGACCGAGGCGGGCGCGTCCCCGTTCCGGTTCCGGGGGACCACGCTGTACGACTGGATGCGCGCGGCGGACCCCGCGACGCGGGTGCTCTCGGTGTCGCGCAAGGATCGCGGGGCGATCCTGCCGATCGGCCGGGCCAAGGTCGACATCTACTGGTACGTCGGCACGGGGAGCTTCACGACCTCGCGGTACTATCGCGACACGCTGCCCACGTGGGTGCAGGCCTTCAACGCGCGCCGCGTGCCGCAGTCGCTCGCGGGGCGCACCTGGGAGCCGCTGCTGCCCGCCGACCGCTACGGCGAGCCGGATGCGAACCCGTTCGAGAGCGGGGGCGTGGACTACCTGTTCCCGCATCGCGTCCCGTCGGACCCCGCCGAGGCGGCGCGGCAGCTCAAGGAGTATCCGTGGATGGACTCCCTGACGCTCGCGTTCGCGCTCGAGGGGATGCGTCGCATGGATCTCGGCGCCGACGCGCGGCGCACCGACCTGCTCGCCGTGTCGCTCTCCACGACCGACGCGGTGGGGCACCGGTACGGCCCGGACTCGAAGGAGATCCACGACCACCTGCTGCGTCTCGACCGCTACCTGGGCGCGTTCCTCGACTCGCTCACGGCGATGCGGGGAGCGGGCCGCGTGGTGGTGGCGCTCACCGCCGACCACGGCGTCGCCCCGTTCCCCGAGTGGCGTTCGCCGTACTACGCCAACCATGCGGCGCAGCGGCTCGACACGCGCCCCGCGTGGCGGGCGGCGTACGCCGCCATGCGGGCGGCCGGCGTCGACACCGCGGCCGTCGAGTGGGATGACGGCTTCCGCGTGCGCGACGCCGCCGCGTTCGCGCGCGCGGGCGTCGTGCCCGACTCGATCGCCGCGACCTGGGTGCGCGCGCTCGCGCCGCTGAACGGCGTCGCGCGCGCGGCGCTGCTCACGGACCTCGCGCGGGCCGACACCGTGCGCGACCACATCGCGCGGCGCTGGCTGCACATGCTGCCGGTCGACGGGCCGGTGCGCGCGGTGGTCACGCTCGAGCCGTTCGGCTACTACCAAGGCGTGACGTACGCGACCCACGGCCAGCCGCACGACCACGACACGCTGGTGCCGATCATCTTCTGGGGGCCGGGGATCGTGGCCGGCCACCGGGCGGCCGAGGCCCGCGTGGTGGACATCGCGCCGACCCTGGCCGCCTACCTGGGCATCACGCCGCTCGAGCCGCTCGATGGTCGGCCGCTCGCCCTGCGCCCCTAGGCCCTCCCACCTCCATCGTCCCCGTCCCATGCCGAAGTCCCCGCTCCCGCTGGAACATCGTGCCGTCGGCCGCAGCGGGGCCGCGGTGAGCATCCTGGGCCTCGGGACGCGGCGGCTCGCGGCGGCGGGGCAACAGGCGACGATCCGCCTGGTGCGCGAAGCGATCGACGCGGGCGTCGGCCTCGTCGAGATCGCACCGGAGTACGGGGACGGGCGCGCCGAGCGATGGATCGCGCTCGCGCTGCGCGACGGCTACCGCGAGCGGGTGCAGCTCCTCTGGCAGTGCTGCGCCCACCTGCGCGACTACAAGACGGCGATGCAGCAGTTCGAGGCGACGCTGCAGCTGCTCAAGACGGATCGCGTCGAGTTCTGGTCGTTCCACGAGGTGATCTACGACAATGACCCCGACTGGATCTACGATCACGGTGGCCTCGACGCGGCGCAGGAGGCGCGGGATCAGCGACGGGTGCGGCACATCGCGTTCCACGGGGAGAAGTCGCCGCACATCGCGCTCAAGCTGCTCCAGCGCGGCTTCGCATGGGACGCGGTGCTGATGCCGCTGAACCCGTTCGATGCGAGCTTCCGCTCGTTCGAGAAGCAGGTGCTCCCCGAGGTGATCCGTCGGGGCGGCGCGGTGATCGGCACGAAGGCGCTCGCCGCGGGTGCGATCCCCGCCGGTCGCGTGCTCAAGGCGGAGGAGGCGCTCCGCTACGCGTGGTCCCTCCCGGTCAGCGCGGTGCTCGTCGGCTGCGACACGCCGGCCGTGCTGCGCAAGACGGTGAAGGGCGCGGCGGCGTTCAAGGCGTTCCACGCGGGCGAGATGGACGCCGTGCGTCAGCGTGCGCGCGCGACCGCCGGCGACGGCCGGTACGAGCGCTACAAGACGACGCAGGACTTCGACGGCGCCGCCGGGCTCGTGGCGCATGGGTACGAGGCGGCGGGCAGCAAGCGGTAGGCGGCAGGCAGCAGGCAGTGGGCAATCCCGGGTGGGCTGCCGGAGCGCTGGCAGCCGGAAGTCACCCGCATCGTCATTCCTCATCACCCCTCGTCCCGACCGTGACCCTGATCGCTCGCACGTTCCTCGGCGTCGTCCTCTGCGCGGCGCCGCTCGGCGCCCAGCAGCTCACCGGCTTCGCGCCGTCGCACGCGGCAGCGCAGCGTGCGGCGGAACAGGCGGCCATCCAGCGGGCCGACACCGCGCGGATCCAGTCACTGGCGCGCGCGCTGGCGGATCGCCCCCACATCGCCGGGACCGCGGCGCAGGCGCGCACGCGGGATCTCGTCCTCGACGCGCTGAAGGCGGCCGGCGTCGCGACCGAGGTGCGCGAGTACCGCGTCTGGCTCCCGCACACCGTCGACTACGGCGTCTGGCGCCTGCACCCCGAGCCGCGGGAGCTCGACCTCCGCGAGGGCAGCCTGCCGGAGGACCCGACGACGGTCGCGCACGCCGAGTATCCGACGGTGAACGGGTACAGCGGCACCGGCGACGTCTCGGGCGACGTCGTGTACGTGAACTACGGCCTCATCGAGGACTACGCGCAGCTCGACTCGCTCGGCGTCTCGGTCCGCGGCAAGGTCGCGATCGCGCGCTACGGCCGCAGCTTCCGCGGCATCAAGGCGCGCGAGGCGGAGCGGCGCGGCGCGGTCGCGCTCCTCATGTACAGCGACCCGGCCGATGACGGATACGTGCAGGGGGACGTGTATCCGGAGGGCCCGTACCGGAACCCGCGCGGCGTCCAGCGCGGCAGCGTGATGAACGGGGCGGGCGATCCGAGCACGCCGGGGTACCCCTCGCGCGCCGACGCGCCGCGCGTGCCGCTCGAGCAGATGCCGGTGCCGCGGATCCCGGTGCTGCCGCTCTCCTACGGCAACGCGGTGGAGCTCCTGCGCGACGTGCGCGGCGCCGACATCCCGCGCGGCTGGCAGGGCGGGCTCGCATTCCGCTACCACGTGGGGCCCGGCCCGGTGCGCGCGCGCGTGAAGGTGTGGAGCGACTCGGCGACCGCCGCGTACAAGGCGATCTGGAACACGTTCGGGGTGATCCGCGGCACCGACTTCCCCGACGAGGTGATCGTGATCGGCGCGCACCGCGATGCGTGGAGTCCGGGGGCGGTGGACAACGTCTCGGGGACGGTGAGCGTCGTGGAGTCCGCTCGCGCGATCGCCGAGCAGATGCGCGCGGGGTGGCGCCCGCGCCGCACGCTGCTCTTCGCGACCTGGGACGCGGAGGAGTGGGGGCTGGTGGGCTCGAGCGAGTACGTGGAGGACGACTCGCTGCGGCTCATGCGCGGCGGCGTGGCGTATCTCAACCAGGACGTGAGCGCGAGCGGCCCCAACTTCGGCGGCGGCGGCACCCCCACGCTGCGCGGCGTCCTGCGCGACGTCGCCCGCGCGGTGCCCGACCCGGGCGGGCGCGGGAGCGTGTACGACGCCTGGCGCGCGCGCAGCGGCGTGCGCGACGGCGACGAGCCCGCGATGGGCGACCCCGGCGGCGGCTCCGACTTCGCCGGCTTCTACAACCACCTGGGCATCCCGCACTCCGACTGGGGGTTCGGCGGGGGGAACGGCATCTACCACTCGAACTACGACTCCTACACGTTCATGGAGCGGTTCGGCGATCCGGGCTATCGCTACCACGCCGCGGCGGCGCGCATCGGCACGATGATGCTGATGCGGCTCGCGAACGCCGATGTGCTCCCGTACGACTACGTGGAGTTCGCGCGGACGATGCGCCGCTACCTCGCACCGGTCGACCGCAACCTCGCGGCGAAGGGATGGGCCGGGTCGAGCGCACCGCTGGCGGCCGCGATCGACCGCATGGAGCGCGCGGCGCAGGCCTTCGCCGACGCCCGTGACGCGGCGCTCGCCGCTGGGCTCCCGGTGGCGCGCCAGCAGGCGACCAACCGTGAGCTGCTGCGCGTCGAGCGCGCGATGACGCGGCCGGAGGGCTTGCGCTCGCGGCCGTGGTATAGGAATCTCATATACGTCGCCGACGTCGATAACGGGTACGGCACCATGGTGTTCCCGTCCGTCAACGAGGCGATCCGCTACGGTGACGCGGCGCTCTTCTCGCGGGAGCTGGCGGACTTGGTGCAGCGGTTCGATGCCGCGACGGCGGCGCTCGAGTCCGCGCGCGCGGCGGTCGCGTCGCGCGAGGGACGCTGAACCGGGGCAGTCGGTGCTGGGCATGATCCTCCGCGCGCGCCGGCCTGGCGCGACGTGAGGCGGGGGTGGTTCCGGGACCACTCCCGAGACGAGGGGGCAGCATGCGGCCACGGCCCGTGTTGCCCCCTCTCTATATTCCCTCGATGCCGCTGTCGCCCGACGAAGTCCAGCGCTACGCGCGCCACATCGCGCTGCCCCAGGTCGGGGTCGCGGGCCAGGAACGGATCCGCGCGTCATCGGTGCTCGTCGTGGGGGCCGGGGGACTCGGCTCGCCCGCCGCCCTGTACCTCGCCGCCGCCGGCGTCGGGCGGCTCGGGATCGTCGACCACGACGTGGTGGCCGTGCACAACCTCCAGCGCCAGGTGCTGCACGACACGTCCGCGATCGGCGCGCCCAAGGTCGTGTCGGCGCGCGCGCGGCTCGAGGCGCTGAATCCGCACGTGCGCATCGACACCTGGCAGACCGCGCTCACGCGCGACAACGCGCGCGGGATCCTCGGCGACTACGATGTGGTCGTCGACGGCACCGACCGATTCGCCACGCGCTACCTCGTGAACGATGCCTGCGTGCTGGAGCGGCGTCCGCTCGTGCACGCGAGCGTGCACCGGTTCGAGGGCCAGGTCGCGGTCCTCTCCACGGCCGATGGCCCGTGCTATCGTTGCCTGCACCCCGAGGCGCCCCCCGCGGGCAGCGTGCCCGACTGCGCGGAGGGCGGCGTGCTCGGCGTGCTCCCGGGCCTGCTGGGGACCCTCCAGGCGGCCGAGGCGCTCAAGCTGGTCCTTGGCATCGGAGAGACGCTGGCCGGGAGGCTGCTGGTGGTCGATGCGCTGGGGATGCGGTTCCGCGAGGTGCGCGTCGCCCGCGACCCGTCGTGCGCCTGGTGCGCGACCCGCACGGCGACGGCGCTGCTCGACGACTACGCGGCGTTCTGCGGCGAGCGGCCGCCGGCACCGCGCGCGGAGGGCGAGCGTGCGGCCCCGGCCGAGACGAGCATCACGCCCGCGGTGCTCGCGACCCGACTCGCCCGCGGCGACGCGCTCCGGGTGCTCGACGTGCGCGAGCCGTGGGAGCACGCGACCGCCGCGCTCGACGTCGCGCAGCTGCTGCCGATGTCGCAGGTCCCGGCGCGCCACGCGACGCTCCCGCGCGACGCCGAGTACGTGGTGCTCTGCCACCACGGGATGCGGAGCGCGATGGT
>CAZPJF010000204.1:0-6545 GCA_964586095.1 uncultured Gemmatimonas sp.
CCAGGCTGCCGCCCACGCCGCCGCCGAGCACCGCGAGCCCCACGACGGACGGCGACAGGGCCGATCCGGCCGCGGTCGACGCGACGAACCATGGCGCGAGCACGGCCAGCACGGCGGCCGCAGCGAGGCTCGCGACGCTCCCGACGACGGTGACGCCGCCGGACGCGCCCGGCGCGAGCGGCGCTCCCGAGACGATCGAGCGGGGCGTGCCGCCCCAGAGGGTCCCGACCTCGGTCGCCCAGGTGTCGGCAGCGGCCGCGGCCAGCGCGCCGAGCGCCGCCAGCTGCAGCGCGGGCGCCGCGAGCAGCTCACCGCCGAGGACGAGCGCCGTGTACGCGCCGCCGTTCGCGGCGACCTGCACGGCGTTGCGCGCCGCCGAGGCCGGCAGCACCGGGGCGGTGCGCGCTGCCTTCCGCTCCGCACCCAGCCGCGTGAGGAGGCTCGAGAGGACGAAGTACCCGATCAGGAGCCCTGCCCAGCGCCAGCCGGCGGCGGTCACGAGCGTCCCGGTCGCGAAGGCGGCCCACTGCCCGCCCGCCGTGAGGCTCCCCGCCCGCCGCGCGCCGGCGGCCACGACGCCGGCCACGAGCGCCCCCGACAGCGCACGGAGGATCAGCTCGTCGCCGATCCGCGCATCCCCCGCAGGAGCGCCTGCACGCGCTCGCGCAGCGACGCGGGCGCCTGCTCCCGCTCCCCGAGCTGGCGCAGCCGCGCCCGGTATCGTCGCGCTTCGCGGAGCCGTGCGGCGCACGGCGGGCACTGCGCCGCGTGCGCCTCGGTCCGCGCGACGCTCAGCTGGTCGGCCTCGCCATCGAGCGCCGCATCGAGCGCCGCGAGGAACGACGCGCAAGCCGGTTCGGTCGGGGCGGGAGAGGGCGTGGCGTGCATCGGGGGTAGCGGGATTCTGTCCGCGGCCGCGGACGGATGCAACCCTGCTGCCGCGGACCTTGCTCGATGAACGCGCCGAGCGCGCCCGCGGTGCCCGTGGCGCCTGCCTCGCCGGGGGGCGGCGAGCGCGCGGCCTCGCGCCTTGCCCCGCGCCCTGCCCGGCACCCCGGCCTGTGCACGCGCCGCGTCGTGCGGCCGGTGCCCCGGCTCATTAGCTTGCGCCCCGGTTCCCGTCCCCCACGTCCCCGCCCGTCGTGTCCGCCACCGTCGATCCGCTCGTCCCGCTCGTGCTCCTCGAGGCCGTCCGCTCCGTCGACATGCCCGACGGGGACCTCGAGGCGGAGTTCGTCGACGAACTGCGCACCAAGCGGCTCGGCCTGAGCGACACCGTGCGGGCGCAGATCCGCCGCTATGAAGACGCGGTCCGCCGCGGCCAGCGCCTCCCCTTCGACGAGGCGGTCGGCATCGCGAAGCTGATCGGGCGCCGGCCCGACGCGGAGGCCGTCTTCCGCGAGGCGGGACGCAAGCTCGCGCGCCAGACCTACGCGCGGATCGGCGCGCCGAGCCGCGGCCTCATCCGGTCGCTCCCGACGCTGCTCGCGCGGCCGCTCGCGCTCGGGCATGTGCGCCGCATCGGGTCGCGGTTCCTCGGCGGCACCGTGCGGCGCGTGGGGGCGACCATCCTCCTCGACGTGCCCGAGTCCGCCACGCGCGACGCCGCGCCGCGCCAGGCCGGCTGTGCCTTCTACGAGTCGATCCTGCGCGAGCTCATGCAGCTGCTCGTCGGTGGCGTGGGTGGCGTGGAGCACGTGCGCTGCGCCGGCCGTGGCGAGCGCAGTTGCGAATGGCGCGCCGAGTGGCGCGGCATCCGCTGACCCCGGAGCGCCCATGCTGACCCTCCGTTCGCTCCCCGACGTCCAGGCGGCCCTCCGGCAGGCGGGGCTCGACGGCTGGCTCCTCTACGACTTCCGGGGGCTCAACCCGGTCGCCGCCTCGCTGCTCGGCATGCGCGGCATGGTCACGCGGCGGATCTTCGCCTGGATCCCCGCCGAGGGGGCGCCGGTCGCGATCACGCATGCGATCGAGCAGGCCCCCTGGGCGGAGTGGCCGCCCGCGTGGGGGAAGGTCGTCTACTCGGCGTGGCGGGCGCTCGAGGAGGCGCTCCCCCCGCTCGTGCGCGGCAAGCGCATCGCGATGGAGTACTCGGCCGGGGACGCCGTGCCCGTCGTGGACCGCGTGCCGGCGGGCGTGCTGGAGCTGGTGCGCGCGAGCGGCGCCGAGGTGGTGACGAGCGCCGACCTCGTGTCACGCTTCTTCGCCGTGTGGAGCGCCGCGGAGGTCGCCTCGCACCGGCGCAACGCGGAGGCGCTCCGCACCATCGCGCACGAGGCCTTCGCGCGCATCGGCGCGGCGGCGCGGACGGCGTCGCCCCTGCACGAGCACGAGGTCGCGGCCTGGATCCTCGAAGCCTTCGCGCGGCACGGCATGGAGGCCGACCATGGGCCGATCGTGGCCGCGACCGAGCATGCGGCCGACCCGCACTACCACCCGTCCGCCGAGGCGCCGCGCGCGTTCCGCGAGGGGGACGTGGTGCTGATCGACCTGTTCGCCACCGCACCGGGCGGCGCGGGGATGTGGGCCGACCAGACCTGGATGGCGTCCATCGGCGCGCCGGGAGCCCGCGCGGCGCAGGTGTGGGCGGCGATCCGGGACGCCCGCCACGCCGCGATCGCGCTGCTCGAGCGCAAGCTCGCGGCCGGTGAGCCGGTGACCGGGGGCGAGGCCGACGATGCGGCGCGCGCCGTGATCGAGGCGCGCGGCTTCGGGCCGCACTTCACGCACCGCACCGGGCACAGCATCGACGCCCGCGGGCTGCACGGGATGGGCCCCAACATCGACAACCTCGAGACGCGCGAGACGCGCCGGCTGCTGCCTGGCGTGGGCTTCTCGATCGAGCCCGGCATCTACCTCACGGGCGAGCTCGGGATGCGCACCGAGGTCAACGGGTACGTGGACGCCGCCGGCCGGCTCGTGATCACGCCCACCGAGATCCAGCGCGAGCTCGTGGTCGTCTGAGGGGCCGCGCGCCCCTCGGGGGCGCGGCGGCCGGCGCACGACGGTGCGCGCCGCGCGGCGCGCTCAGAGCCCGAGCGCGGGCGCGAGGCGGCGGTCGACGACCATCGCGACGAAGAGCAGCGCGAGGTAGAGCAGCGAGTAGCCGTACACCCACCACGCCGGCTTCGCGAAGTCGGCGGCCGTGCGCACCCGATGCACGCCCCACAGGAGCAGCCCGCCGAGCACCAGGGCGAGCACGAGGTAGGTGGGGCCGAAGGCGCCGAACGCCACCGGGAGCACGGTGAGGGCGACGAGGAGCACGGTGTACCACCACATCTGCGCGATCGTCTCGCGCTCCCCCCAGACGAGCGGCGCCATCGGCACGCCGGCGTTGCCGTAGTCGCGCTGCTTGTTCAGCGCGAGGGCCCAGAAGTGGGGCGGCGTCCAGTAGAAGACGATGAGGAAGAGGTACCACGCGGTGAGGTCGAGGCGGTTGGTCACGGCCGCCCAGCCGACCAGCGGAGGGAAGGCGCCCGCCGCCCCGCCGATCACGATGTTCTGCGGCGAGCTCCGCTTGAGCCACCGCGTATAGATGAACACGTAGAAGTAGAAGCCGGCGAGGGCGAGCGCGCCGGTGAGCACGTTCACGAACGTCGCGAGCATCCAGGTGGCGGCGGTCGCGATGCCCACGCCGAAGGCCAGCACCAGGCGCGCGTGCATCCGGCCGCTCGGGATGGGGCGGAGGCGCGTGCGCGCCATGACGTCGTCGATGTCGCGGTCGAGGTACATGTTGACCGCGTTCGCCCCGCCGGCCATGAGGTAGCCGCCCAGCATCACGAGCAGCACGGTGCCGAGGGACGGGGTGCCCGCCACGTACATCGGCGCGGCGGTGGTCACGAGCAGCAGCGAGATGATGCGCGGCTTCGTGAGCGCGACGAAATCCTGCCAGATCGTGCGGTCGGCGGCGGCCGCCGTCACCGGACCCGGTGCAGGCTCGTGGACCGGCGCGCTCGCGCCGCGCGGGGCCGCGCTCACAGCCGGATCTCCCCGGGGAGCGGCGTCAGCTCCACCTCGATGGTCGCCGGCCGCATGGCCGCGCGCCAAGAGAGGACCAGCACCAGGGCGAGCGCGAGGGCCGGCCCGAGCGCGAACGCCCACTCGACGAGCGGTCGCCGGGGCGCGGCCGCGCGCAGCACGCGCGCCGTGGAGCGGAGGATCATGAGCTGCGCGACGACGGCCGCGAGGACGGCGATCCAGAAGAGGGCGGTGGCGAGGGCGGCGGGCACGCTGAATAATCGCCGCGCCCCCTCGCCGGAGCGAGCCCCGGCAGGTACTTTCGGCGGATGAGTGCCCCCCCCCAGCAGGGCCTCGAGCGCAAGCTCGGCCTGTGGAGTGCCATCGCCGTCGTCATCGGCTCGACCATCGGCTCGGGGATCTTCCGTTCCCCCGCCGGCATCGCCGACCGCCTGCCGGGTCCCCTGCCGATGCTCTCCGCCTGGGTGGCCGGCGGGATCTTCGCGATCTGCGGCGCGCTCACGCTCGCCGAGGTGGCGAGTGCGCTGCCGCAGACGGGGGGCATCTACGTGTTCCTGCGGCAGGGATGGGGTCGGATCCCCGCGTTCGTGTTCGGCTGGAGCCAGCTCGTGATGATCCGCGCCGCGTCGCTCGGCGCGATCGCGATCACGTTCGCGGAGTACTTCTGGCGCGTGCGCAACGGGGCGCCGGCGAGCGCCGAGCAGGCGATGACCGTGCGCTACATCGCGGCGGGCGCGATCCTGCTCACCGGGGCGTTCAACGTGGTCGGGGTGCGCGTCGGCGCGACGTTCACCAACCTGACCGTGGTGGCCAAGTACGGCGGCCTGCTGTTCATCGTGGTGGTGGCGTTCGCGCTCGGGCTGCCGCAGACGGGCGGGCACTACACCCCGGCCCTGCCGCCGGGGAGCTTCGCGCTGCCGGCGTTCGGGTTGGCGCTGGTGAGCACCCTCTGGGCGTTCGACGGGTGGGCCGACCTGTCGTACAACGGTGGCGAGGTGAAGGACCCGCAGCGGAACCTGCCGCGGGCGCTCATCGGCGGGACGCTGATGGTGATCGCGATCTACCTCCTCGCCAACCTCGCGTACCTCGCGGTGCTCCCGATCGAGGAGATCCGGACCTCCCGGCTGGTGGCGGCGGACGTCGCCCAGCGGGTGATCGGCGCCGGGGGGGTGGTCTTCGTCTCGGCGACGGTGATGATCTCGACCTTCGGGACGCTCAACACCGTGCTGCTCACGAGCCCGCGGGTCTTCTTCGCGATGGCCGCGGACGGGCTGTTCTTCAAGTCGGTCGCGGCGGTGCACCCCCGGTTCGGCACGCCCTGGGTGGCGGTCACGCTCACCGCGTCGATCGGGGCGGCCTTCGTGCTGCTGCGGACGTTCGAGCAGCTGGCGGACGCGTTCGTGACCGCCTTCCTGCCGTTCTACCTGCTGGCGGTGGCGTCGATCTTCCGGCTCCGCCGGCGGGCGGACTATCAGCCGAGCTTCCGGGTGCCGGGCTACCCGGTCGTGCCGCTGCTCTTCATGGTCGCGGTGCTCTACCTGCTGGGGAACGCGCTGGTGCAGGAGTCGAGCCGGTGGCAGACGCTGGGGGTGTTCGCGGCCTGCCTCACGGGGGTGCCGGTCTACCACCTCACGGTGGGCCGCCGCGCCCGCGCGGCAGGGAGCGCGTAACGGTCCGGTAAGAGGGGGGTGGTCCGGGGGCGGACCGGCTTGGACGAACCGGCGGGGTTTGCACTACATTTGGGGCGCATCAGGCTGGATGAATCTCATGAACAGAGGACACCACATGTTCCGTAGTCTCCGTACACTGGCCGCGCTCGGGGTCGTGGCCCTGGCAGGGTCGCTCTGGGCGACCGCGGCGTCGGCTCAGGTCACGACCGGTTCGATCGGCGGCCGCGTGACGGGCGAGGCCGGCGATGCCCTGGAGTCGGTGCAGATCCAGGTGCGAAACTCGACCACCGGCGCGACCCGCACCGCCGTGACGAACGCCAGCGGCAACTACCTCGTGCTCGGCCTCGAGATCGGCGCCGGCTACGACGTGACCGCCCGGCGGATCGGCTTCGAGCCGCAGACCAAGCGCGGCCAGAACGTCACGATCGGGCAGACCACCCGCGTGGACTTCCAGCTGACCGCGCGGGCCACGGTGCTCGAGGGCCAGGTGATCGTCTCCGAGATCGACCCGGTGATCTCGGGCACCCGCACCGGCGTGAGCACCACGGTCTCGGACTCGGCGCTCCAGCGCCTGCCGACCCTGGGCCGCAACTTCACGGACTTCGTGGCCCTCACGCCGCAGGTCTCGAATGCGGGCCCCGGCCTCTCGGGCGGCGGCGCGAACAACCGCTACAACAACATCCAGATCGACGGCGCGACCGAGTCGGACCTCTTCGGCCTCGGCTCCACCGGCCAGCCGGGCGGCCAGGCCCGCGGCAAGTCGATCGGCGTCGACGCGGTGAAGCAGTACCAGGTGCTCCTCTCGCCGTTCGACGTCCGCTACGGCAACTTCGCCGGCGCGCTGATCAACGCGGTGACCAAGAACGGCACCAACGACCTGAGCGGCTCGGCGTACGT
>CAZPJF010000205.1:0-6522 GCA_964586095.1 uncultured Gemmatimonas sp.
GGTGCCTGCGTCGCGGCCACGCCGCGCGCAGCATCCGTCGCCACCTGCGCGCTCGGCCTGACGTCCGCCTCGCGCATCGCCCCCACCGCGTCCTGCGCGCGCGGAACCTCCGCGGCCGCCGACGCCCCCGCCGCGACCTTCGCCGCGGACGGGACGATCGGTGCCGCCGCATCCGCGGTTCCCGCCGCTGCCGACGTCGCCGCCGCATCCATGGCGCGCGCGGCATCGGCCAGACCCGCCGCACCCTCGACCGGCGCCGCCTCGGTCGCCATCACCGCCTGGTCGACCCGCTCCGGCCCGGCTGAGCCGCGCTGCACCACATCCCGCCCGAGATACGCCACCCCCGCCACCAGCGCGAACCCAGCCGCCATCCGCATCCACGCGGGCACGCGCACCCGCGTCGCACGCACCGCGCGCAGCTCCGGCTTCGCACCGCGCGCATCGACCGCGGCGTCACCGCCCGCGTCACCGGGCGCCGCACTACCGAGCGCCGGCGCCGCCGGCGCCCCGCCCGGGATCACATCCCCCGCCACCACATCCAACTGCCCGAGGATCCGCGAGCTCGCCGCGATCACCCCGCGCGCCTCCGCCGCCGCGGCGGCCCACGCCGCGTCCTCGGCCACGAGCCGCTCGACGCGCGCCGATTCGGCCGCATCGAGCTCCCCGTCGAGCCAGGCGTGGATCAGCCCTTCATCAGGACGCGGCACTCGACCCTCCCCGGCGCCCGCGCTCGAGCGCCTCATATGTCTCCGCGAGCCGCTTCCGCGCCCGCGACAACGTCGTCCCCACGGAGCTCTTCTCGATCCCCAGCACCTCGGCGATCTCGCCATAGTCGAGCCCCTCCTCCTTCAGCAGCAGCGCCTGCCGGTCGCGCTCGCCGAGCGCCTCCAGCGCCTTGCGCGCCATCGCGGCGCCCTGCGCCCGCTCCAGCGTGAGCTCCATCGTCACGTCCGGCCCGTCGGCCTCCGCCTCGCGGGACTCGGCGGCGAGCAGCTCCAGGTGCCGCCGGTTCCGCGCGTCGCGCCGCGCCCCGTCCCGCACCAGGTTGTGCGCCACCGCGAACACCCAGCTCCGCTCGTTCACGATCACGTCCTGGCGCAGGGCCCGGACGAACGTCTCCTGCGCGACCTCCTCCGCCCAGTCGCGATCCCCCAGCCGTCGGGTGAGATAGCGCACGAGCGTGGCGTGGTACTCGCGGAAGAGACGTTCGGCCTGGTCCATCGCCTCACCAGTCGCGGGTGAGGGCCGCGAGCGCGGCGGCGTCGAGCGACTCCACGCCGTCGGCCGCGAGCACCACGGTCACGGCGCGCCCGTGCACCCGCACACGGTCGCCGAGCGCGAACACCTCGCGCAGCTCCGGGATCCGCTCCATCGCGGCGAAGTACGCCGCCGAGTAGGGCTTCACGGTGAGCGTGCGCGCCTTGTCCGCGGCCGGGCGCGTGTCGACCCACGTGCCGTCGACGAGCGTGAAGCTCCGTGCGCCCGCCATCCGCTGCCTGCTCGCATCGACACCCGTCACCACCACGTCGGAGAGCGACCGCGCCTCGCGCATCGACGCCGCCGCCTTGGCCCGGTCGAACTCCGCCTCCTGGCGCGTGCGCGCGTCGGGCGCCGCGGCCGGCGCGGGCATCACGCCCGCAGCCTCGCCGGCGACGCGCGCGGTCCCACGCTGCTGCTCGAGCGGCACCACCTGGGTGCGTCCGAGGTCGCGCGACGCCCCATCCGCACGCGCCGGCACCCGCCCCTGCACCCCCGCCACATTGCGCGGATCCATCCCCGGCTCCAGCACCATATAGGATGTGAGCTCCGTCGGGATCCCCCACCGCTCGCCGAGCATGCGCATCTCGTCATCGAGCTCGCTCGACGCCCCATTGCGGCGGCGCTCCGCGCTCAGCCATCCCACACGCTGCGTGGCCCAGAGCCGCCCCACGAACGCGTCGCCCGTGCGGCGCGCCGGGAAGCTCGCGCTCGCCTCCCACGTCACCGGGCCGTCCGGCGTCTCGCCGGTGATGGTGATGCGGCCACCGCCCTGCCCCCACGCCGCGGGGATCGCGCTGCGGCGGTACCGCGCGAGCAGCGTGAGCTCCTGGCCCGCGAACAGGTCGAGCCGTCCTGCCGGCTGCAGTGCGTGCAGCTGCACGCCCGTGGCGCGCACCCGGAGGTTCGTCGCCACCGGCCGCGTGAGCCGCTGCGCCACCACGCCCACCACGCGCTCCACGTCCTCCTCCGGGCGCACGAAGTGCGCGGTCCCCGCGCCCTCGAGCGCGACCTGTTCGAGCAGCGCCGCGTTGAGGTCGGCGCCGAGGCCGAAGGTGAACACCCGGCGCGCGCCGCGCAACTCGGCCGCGCGCGCCGCCAGGCGCTCCGGCCGCCGCTCGCCCACCGTCGGCGCGCCGTCGGTGAGGAAGAGCACCAGCGCGAGCCGCCCGCGCGACTCGTCCACCTCGAGCGCGCGCGCCAGCGCGCCGCCGATGTTCGTGCCGCCGGTCGCGCGGAGCTCCTCGAGCCACTCCTCGCCCCGCGCGCGCGCCGCGCCCGTCGCCACCGTCCACCCGTCCTCGAACTCCTCCACGTCATTGGAGAAGGCGATCAGCCGGAAGCGGTCGTCGCGCCCGAGGGTGTTGAGGAGCTGCTTCCCCGCCGCCTTCGCCTGCGCGAGCTTGCGGCCGCTCATCGAGCCCGACACGTCGATCACGAAGGTGACGTCGCGCGCGGTCGCGCGGCCGACCATCGCGGGCGGCGTGAGCGTGATGAGCGCGTAGCCGTCCTCGTTGGCCGGCGCGTGCGCGAGCACGCTGATCGCGGCGCGGCGCGCATCGCGCACGAAGAGGAGCAGCGTCACCGTGCCGGTGGCGTCATCCACGCGCGCCACGCGGTGCGAGCGCGCGTCCTGCTCCCAGCGCACCTCGCGGTCGCCTCGATCATCGCGCCCGTCGCGCACCCGGTGCGTCGGCGACCAGGCCTCGCCGAAGCCCTCGCCCGCCGGCCACCGGAAGGTGAGCGACGTCGCGCGCGAGCTCCCCGGCCCGCGCGGCGCCGGCACGTCGATCCGCAGCGCATCCCCCTCGCGCTCGGCCACCGCGCGGAAGCGCACCTTCACCGTGCGCGTCTCGCCCGGCTGGATCGGGAAGATCCGCGTCCGCAGCACGCCCATCCCCATCCATTCCACCAGCGCGGGGTCGCGCTGCCGGCGCACGATCTCCTCGTAGATGCGCCGTGCCTCCCCCGCGCCGAAGGTCTCGCCGGTCACCAGCTCGCCGTCGATCTCCAGCGCGAGGTCCTCGAACGCCGCGCCCTTGGGGAGCGGCAGCACGTAGTCGGCCTCGCCGATGCCGCGGCCGTGGTTGGTCCACTGCTCGGTCACCTCGTAGCGCAGCACGCGCCCGTCGAGCGCGACGCGCACGTCGCGCGCGGTGCGCTCCACGCCGCCACGCTGCACCGGGCAGGGCGGCGGCTGCGGGCAGGGCGCGCGCACGCAGAAGCGGGGGCCGCAGTCGGAGGGCTCGACGGGGCGGGCCACATCCTGCGCGCCGGCGAGCAGGGGCGACAGGGCGATGAAGGCTGAAGGATGGAGGAGGAAGGAGCGCAGCACGGGGTCTCCCGGTTCGGGTCGACTAGGAGACGCCGCGGCGGACGGAACTTGCACATGCCACCGCATCGTGTTGCCGTACAACGGGTTGCGCTACGGCCGCCTGCCCTTGGTGGCGGGTCGCGTGGGCGCCGCGGGCGGAGCCTTCGCCGGCGTCCGCGCCGTGGCGGCCGGCACGGCGGCGGTCGGCGCCGCGATCGCGACGGCAGTCACCGCGCGGCGGTCGTCGGCCGCGAGCGCGAGCTTCACGCGCTGCTCGCCGGCGCGCGGCCCGAGCGTCCACTGCACCGTCGCCAGGCCGCGCGCGTCGGTGGAGACGATCGTGTCGCTGAGCACGCCGGCCGTCGCACGCGCGAGCACCCGCGCCCCCTCCACCACGTTGCCGAGCGAGTCGCGCACCTCCACCTCGATCGCCTTGCCGAGCGCACGGCCCGCGGTGGCGCGCTGCCGGTCGCCGCCGCGCAGTGCGAGCGCCGCCGGCCGTCCCGCCGCCGCCCGGGCCCGCACGGTCACCGCCGGCAAGAAGCGCGGGTTCCCCACCTGCACCAGCAGCCGCTGGGTTCCCGCGCGCGGCCCGAGCGTCCACCGCGCCTCCGCCACGCCGAGCGTGTCGGTGCGCTCCACACCCTCGATGCGACCGCCGTCGAGCGCGCTCCAACCCACGCGCACCTGCGCGAGCGCGGTGCCGGTGCTGTCGGTGACCCGCACGCGCACCGGTGCGGCGGCGAGGTCGCCGACCGTGCCGGCGAGTGCGCTGTCGAGCAGCGCCACCCGTGTGTTCGCCGCCACCGGGTCCGCCTCGGCCTCGAGCACGAGCACGCTGTCGACCTCCGCGACCTGCGCGAACGCGCGCTGCATCCCGGCCGTCGCGCCGAGCGTCCAGGTGGCGCGCACGCGTCCGTCGGCATCGGTGAGCGCGCTCGCGGGGGCCAGCTGGCCGTCGCCGTCCTCGGTCCGGAGCTCCACGCGCACCGCCGGCACCGGCCGGCCGCTCCGGCTCCGCACCTGCAGCACCAGCGGCGCCGGGAGCACGCGGCCCACGAGGGTCCGCTGCGCCTGGCCGCCCGCCACCTCGATCGCGGCCGGCACGAGCGCGACCTCCACCGGCAGCGTGTCGCGCAGCTCGCCGACCGCCGCCAGCACGAGCGTGCGCCCGGTGCTGCGCGTCCGCAGCCGGCCGAGCGAGTCGACCGTCGCGATCGTCGTGTCGGCGGTGGACCAGCGCGGGGCCACCCCGCGCACGGCGTGCCCGCGCGCATCGAGCACCCTGGCCTCGAGCCGCAGCGAGTCCCCGTCGGCGATGCGGCGTGCGCTGTCGCCGGCGATCCGCACATGCTCCGGCACCGGCCGCACGAGCACCACCGCCACGCCCGTCACGTCGCGCACGCGGGCCTCGATCGTGGCGCGCCCCGGCGCGCGCGCGACGATCATCCCGGTCGAGTCGACGGTGGCCACGGTGGTGTCACCGCTCCGCCAGCGGAGCCGCGCGCCGGAGAGCGCCGCGCCGTGCGCGTCCGCCACCGTCGCGAGGATCACCGCCGGCTCGCCGATCGCATGCAGCGTGTCGACCCGCGGCTGCAGGACGATGCGGTGCGCCGCGTGGTCGGCGACGCTGAGCGTGAGGAAGCCCGCCCACTGCGAGAGCCCGAGGTTCTTGGCGTTGACGAGCACCGCCATGAGCGCCGCGAGCATCCCGAGGATGCCGGTCACCCACTTCTGCGCGCTGCTCCAGACCTCGCGGGTCGCAGGCATCTCGCGACCGGGGTCGCGTCTCGGGCGCTTGGCCATCGTCCGGGGGACGACACCTGCCGCGCCGCGCTTCGGTGCGCCGTCACGGAGTGAGGTTGCGCCGGCGCCTCAGCCCGGGGTCGGCGCGGCGCCCCGCGCCGCGGCAGGCCGTGCTGCGCCTCGGGCGTGCTGCGCCTCGGCCGTGCTACGCCTCGGGCTCGTCCTGACGCAGCACCGCCCCGGTGATCCGCGTCGGCGTGCGCTCGATCACCCGCACCGCGAGCAGGTTCTGGTCCGCGCGGTGCATCGTGTTGAGCAGCGACTCCTGCGCCTGCCGCGACGCCCACCCCAGCGAGAACGGCACCGGCGCCGTCCGCAGCGCCGCCGCCTGCATGCGCTTGGCCACCATCGCCGCCTGCGCCTCCGACGCGCCGCGCAGCAGGATCACGAACTCGTCGCCCCCCACGCGCATCACCGGCTCCTCGGCGCGCACCTGCCGCATGAGGAACCGGCTCATCCGGATGAGCGTGTTGTCGCCCATCGTGTGGCCGTGCGTGTCGTTGTAGTGCTTGAAGTGGTCGATGTCGATGTAGAGGCACCCCCAGATCGCGTCGGAGTCGCTCAGCTCCGCGTCGAGCTCCGCCAGGTAGCGCCGGTTGTAGCACCCCGTGAGCGGGTCGCGCATCGACTGCTGCCGGAGCTCCTCCTCCATCTGCTTCCGCTGGGTGATGTCGACCAGCATGCCGTGCAGCAGCACCTCGTCCTGCTCCTGGTCGCGCACCGCGTACACCGTGTCGAGCACCGTGAGCACCGCGCCGTCGGGCCGCACGATCTGCAGCTCGAAGTCGCGCACGAAGCCGTCGCGCTCGAGCTGCTCCAGCTGCTGCAGCCGCCGCGCGGGGTCGAGGATGAGCTCGTTCGCGCTGTAGTTCTGCAGGTCGTCCACCGACCGTACGCCGAGCAGCGCGAAGAAGGCGGGGTTGCCGTCGAGCACCTCGCCGCGCTCGTTGGTGATGTAGATCGCCTCGCGCAGGTTCTGCACGAACGACCGCAGCGAGTCGGCGTCGGTCAGCGACCGGAAGCGCGGGCTCATGCGGCGCCTCCCGCGGACGGCGCGCCGGCGGCGGCCGACGGGGCGACCGCCCCGTTCCCCGTGCCGATCGGCAGCGCGGTCTGGTCGTCCACCACGGCGAGCCGCGGCTCCC
>CAZPJF010000206.1:0-6522 GCA_964586095.1 uncultured Gemmatimonas sp.
GGGCGCGGCGCTCCCGCCCACCCGCGAGTACCGCGCCGTCGTCGTCTCCGAGTCGGTCGACGAGGTCGCGGTCGTCCGCTTCGGTCCCGGCGGCGCGTCGGTCGAGCGCACGAACACGATCGGCATGTCGCTCATCGACCCCGACGGCCCGCACGGCGTCGCGGTCGCGCCCGACGGGCGGCATTACTACGTGAGCACCGCGCATGGCCTCCCGGGCGGGAGCCTCTGGAAGCTCCGCGCCGACACGCACGAACCCGTCGGGCGCGCCGTGCTCGGCCCCTTCCCCGCCACGGCGCAGGTGAGCCCCGACGGCTACTTCGCGTGGGTCGTGAACTTCAACCTCCACGGCGACATGGTCGCCTCGAGCGTCTCGGCCGTCGAGACGGGGAGCATGGTGGAGGTCGCGCGGATCCCCACCTGCACCATGCCGCACGGCTCGCGGCTCAACCCGCAGGGCACGCGGCACTACTCGGCGTGCATGATGGACGAGGAGCTCGTCGAGATCGACACGCGCACGTTCGCCGTCTCTCGGCACTTCTTCCTCACCAAGGGGAAGGAGATGGGCATGGACGGCGCACCGCCGGTGCGCGGCGCCGCGGCGCACGCGGGGCACGACATGGGTGGGCACGGGATGGAGCCGCCCAAGCCCGGCGACGTGGGCTGCTCGCCGACGTGGGCGCAGCCGAGCGCCGACGGCGCGCGCGTCTGGGTGGCCTGCAACAAGTCGAGCGAGCTGGTGGAGATCGACGTCGCGAGCTGGTCGCTGGTGCGTCGCCTCCCCGCCGGCGACGGGATCTACAACCTCGCCGTGACGCACGACGGCACCCGCGTGCTGGCGACGAACAAGCGCGGGAAGTCGGTGAGCGTGTTCGACGCGCGGAGCGGGAGGGAGCTGGCGCGGATCCCGACCTCCAGGCGCGTGGTGCACGGGGTGGTGGTCACCGAGGACGACCGCTACGCCTTCGTGACCAACGAGGGCGTGGGGAGCGAGAAGGCGACGGTGGACGTGATCGACCTCGCCGCCCTCAAGGTGGTGGCGACGGTCGAGGTGGGGCAGCAGGCGGGAGGAGTGGACCTGCTCCGCTGACCGCGCCCGCCCGTGGGGTGCGGTGCGTCGTGCGACCGGAGTGGGACGGCGCGGCGCGGGAGCGGGGGCGTCAGCCCCCGCGCAGCGCCCGGCCCGTCCGCTCCCCGCGTTCCCCGTCCAGGAACGCGACCGCGCCGTTCACCACCGTCGCCTTGATCCCCTCGGCGTAGCGGAACGGGTCGGCGAAGTCCGCCCGGTCGATCACGCGGTCGGGGTCGAACACGACGACGTCGGCGAACGCGCCGACGCGGAGCGTGCCGCGGTCGGCGAGCCGGATGCGGCTCGCGGGGAGCGCGGCGCACTTCACGGCCGCCTGCTCGAGCGTGAGCACCTTCCGCTCGCGGACGTAGCGCCCGAGCACGCGCGCGAAGCTGCCGGAGCCGCGCGGGTGCGGGACGCCGCGGCGCGCAGGCCCGCTCGTCGCGAAGGCCCCGCCATCGGACGCGACCATCCCCCACGGGTGCGCGAGGATCCGCTCGAGGTTCTGCTCGTTCATCGCGAAGCCGATCATCCCCACCGACGCGCGGTTCCGCTGCAGCATCGCCACGGCGAGCGCGTACGGGTCGGTCCCGCGCTCCGCCGCGTAGCTGCCGAGCCGGCGCCCTTCCGCCGGCTTGTCCTCGGCGGCGCTCACGCTCGTGACCTGCACGTTCTCCCAGCCGCCGATGAGCTCCACGCGGTCGAACGCCTCGGCGCGGATCCGGTCGGCCGTGTCGGCCGCCGTGAGGCGGGCGAGGAAGCGGTCGTCCCCGCCGTCGCGCGCCCAGATCGGGAAGAGGTTGGTGAGTCCCGTCTGGTACGCGAGATACGGATAGCGGTCGAAGGCCGCGTCGACGCCGGCCGCGCGCGCCGCCTCGACGCGCGCGAAGGCCTGGTCGAGCTTCCCCCAGTTGCGCGGCCCCTGCGTCTTGAGGTGCGCGATCTGCAGCCCGCACCCCGCCCCGCGGGCCACCGCGATCGATTCGTCGATCGCCTCGAGCAGCCGGTCATCCTCGTTGCGCATGTGCGTGTGGTAGGCGAGCCCGCGCGGGGCGAGCGGGCGGCAGAGCGCGACGAGCTCGTCGGCCGTGGCGAAGGCTCCCGGCGTGTACTCGAGCCCGCTCGACGCGCCGAGCGCACCGTCGCGCAGCGCCGCCTCGACGAGCGCGACCATGCGCGCGAGCTCGTCGGGGGTCGCGGGCCGGTCATCGGCGCCGACCACCTCACCGCGCACGGTGCCGAGCCCGACCATGGTGCCGACGTTCGCCGCCGGCGGCAGCGCGTCGATCCGGTCGAGCAGCGCACGGACGCTCGTGCCCTCGCCGCCGTCCCGCGCGACGCGCGGCGCGCGCGACCCGCCATCGGCGCCGACCACGTACGAGGTGATCCCCTGCCGCACGAGCCCCTCGACGTTGGGGTCCTCGAAGAGCGTGCCGTCGCCGTGCGAGTGGATGTCGACGAAGCCCGGCATCACCACGTGGCCGCGGCAGTCGATCTCGGTGCGCCCGCGCTCGGTGAGGCGCGGCGCGATCGCCGTGATGCGGTCGGCGGTGACGGCGAGGTCGGCCTGGAAGCGCGGTCGGCCCGAGCCGTCCACGATCACGCCGCCGCGGAGGACGAGGTCGGGGGCGAACCGGCGCGGGAGGAGCAGGGCGCCGCCGATCGCGGCCGTGGTGCGCAGGAAGGTGCGACGTTGCATCATGGGGTGGTCACTTCCTCAGGGTGATGCTGACGGGGCAGTGATCGCTCCCCAGGACATCGGCGTGGATGTCGGCCGACTTGATGCGCCGTTGGAGCGCCGCGGAGACGAGCACGTAGTCGATGCGCCACCCGACGTTCCGCGCGCGCGCGCCGCCGATCGGGCTCCACCAGGTGTAGTGCCCCTTCCCCTCGCGGAAGAGCCGCAGCGTGTCGACGAACCCCGCGTCGAGGAAGGCCTGGAAGCCCGCGCGCTCCTCGTCGGTGAAGCCCTTCCGCCCGCGGTTGGGGCCCGGGTTGGCGAGGTCGTCCTCCGTGTGCGCCACGTTGAGGTCCCCGCAGAAGATGACCGGCTTCCTGCGCTCGAGCTGCCGGCAGTGCGCGAGGAAGGCCGGGTCCCAGTGCTTGCGCCGGAGCGTGAGCCGGCTCAGGTCGTCCTTCGCGTTGGGCGTGTACACGGTCACCACGTAGTGCCGGGCGAACTCCGCCGTGATCACCCGCCCCTCCTCCGCGCTGTCGCGGCCCGCACGGTCGGTGAAGCGGAAGCGCCTGTGCAGCGCCGCCGAGAAGCCGTACCGCACGGCGAGCGGCTCGTGCCGGGTGAGGATCGCGGTCCCGGCGTAGCCCTTGGTGGTGGCCGAGTGCCAGTACTGATGGTAGCCCGGCAGCTCGAGCGCGACCTGCCCGCGGTCGGCCTTCGTCTCCTGCAGGCAGAGCACGTCGGGCCGGTGGCGGGCGACGAGCGCGTGCAGGGCCCCCTTCCGGATCACGGCGCGGACGCCGTTCACGTTCCACGAGAAGATCTTCACGGCGAGGAGCGAGCGACTGGGGGAAGGGCCGGCGTGCGCGCCGCGGAGGGCGCGAAGGGCAGGACGATCGGCGGGCGGATGGGAACCTAACGCGCGACGGGCGCCCTCGCGCATCGCGCGAGGGCGCCCACCGGATCCTCCCCTGCCCTGGCCTCGCGGCGCCGCGGGCGGCGGCCGGCTCGCCGCCGTCCGCACCGCGGGGGCTGGGCTCAGTAGCGGTAGTGGTCCGGCTTGTACGGCCCGTCCACCGGCACGCCGATGTACGCCGCCTGCTTCTCGGTGAGCTTGGTGAGCTTCACGCCGATCTTGTCGAGGTGGAGCCGCGCGACCTTCTCGTCGAGCTTCTTCGGCAGCACGTACACCTGCTTGGCGTCGTACTTGGTGCCCGACACCGTCGGCTTGCCCTGAGCGGCGAGGTGCAGGTCGATCTGCGCGACGACCTGGTTGGTGAACGAGCAGCTCATCACGAACGACGGGTGGCCGGTGGCGCAGCCGAGGTTGAGGAGGCGCCCCTCGGCGAGGATCAGCACCGAGTGGCCGTCGGGGAAGATCCACTCGTCGAACTGCGGCTTGATGTTGTTGCGCTTGATGCCCGCGTAGTTCTTGAGGCCGGCCATGTCGATCTCGTTGTCGAAGTGGCCGATGTTCCCGACGATCGCCTTGTCCTTCATCTTCGCCATGTGCTCCACCGTGATGATGTCGGCGTTGCCGGTCGCGGTGATGAAGATGTCGGCGGTGCCCACGACCTCGTCGAGCGTCGTGACCTGGTAGCCCTCCATCGCCGCCTGCAGCGCGCAGATGGGGTCGATCTCGCAGATGACCACGCGGGCGCCCTGGCCCTTGAGCGCGTGCGCCGAGCCCTTGCCCACGTCGCCGTAGCCGAGGACCACGGCGACCTTGCCGGCGAGCATCACGTCCGACGCCCGGAGGATGCCGTCGGTGAGCGAGTGCCGGCAGCCGTAGAGGTTGTCGAACTTCGACTTGGTGACCGAGTCGTTGACGTTGATCGCCGGGAAGAGGAGCTTGCCGGCCTGCATCATCTCGTACAGGCGGTGCACGCCGGTGGTCGTCTCCTCGGAGACGCCCTTGATCGCGCGCCCGACCTTGGTCCAGCGCTGCGGGTCCTCGGCGATCGTCTTGCGGAGCAGCTCGAGGATCACGCCCCACTCCTCGGGGTCGTTCTTGGGGTCGAAGGCCGGGATGCGGCCCGCGGCCTCGAACTCCGTGCCCTTGTGGATGAGCAGCGTCGCGTCGCCGCCGTCGTCCAGGATGAGGTTCGGGCCGCCGCCGTCGGGCCACATGAGCGCCTGCTCGGTGCACCACCAGTACTCCTCGAGCGTCTCGCCCTTCCACGCGAACACCGGCACGCCGCGCGGCTGCGCGACCGAGCCGTCCTTGCCCACCACGACCGCCGACGCCGCGTGGTCCTGCGTCGAGAAGATGTTGCACGACACCCAGCGGACGTCCGCGCCGAGCTCGGCGAGCGTCTCGATGAGCACCGCGGTCTGGATCGTCATGTGCAGCGAGCCCATGATGCGCGCGCCCGCGAGCGGCTTCCGGCCCTTGTACTCGGCGCGGAGCGCCATGAGCCCGGGCATCTCGTACTCGGCCAGGCGGATCTCCTGGCGGCCCCACTCGGCGAGCGAGAGGTCCTTGACCTTGAACGGCGGACGGCCGGTGGACTTCACGGCGTCGAACGGATGGAGGGTCGGAGCGACGGCGGTCATGCGGGACCTCTGGTGAGGATGAATGGGGGAGGATGAATGGGGGAGGATGAACGAGGGAGGATGCGGCGGATCAGGTCTCGAGCACCGCCGCGAACAACGTCGGCCCCTTCGCCTGCGGCGCGGCGGGGAGCGCATGCTGCCGGATGCGGGCGAAGCCCGCCTCCGCCGACCACTGCGCGAGCTGTTCCGCGTCGAACCCGAGCCAGACGTGCCCCATGGTCTGGCGGTACTCGGCGCGGTCGTGCGGGAGCATGTCGACGAGCAACAGCCGGCCCCCCTGCGGCGTGAGCGCGCGCCGCACCTCGGCGAGCGCGGCGGCCGGGTCGGCCACGTAGTGCAGCACCAGCGAGAGCACCGCCACGTCGAGCACGCCGTCCGCGACCGGGAGCGCCTCGAGCGAGCCCGAGCGCAGCTCCACGTTCGCGTGCGCCTCGAGCCGGGCGCGCGCCGCCTTCAGCATCGCGGCCGACTCGTCCACGGCGATCACCTGCCCGACGAACGGTGCGACCACCTCCGCGAGCTGCCCGGTGCCGCAGCCGAGGTCGCCGACCGTGGCGTCCGCGTCGAGCAGCCCCACCAGCGCGAAGAGCTCCGTGCGCGCCCCGAAGAGCTCCGTGCGCACCCGGTCCCACTGCCCCGCCGAGCTCGCGAAGAACGCCTGCGAACGCGTGTGCCGCTCGGCGAGCACACCCCGCACCCGGTCCGCATCCCGCTTGGCCGCCGGGATCCCCTGGGCCTCCTCACGGACCGAGGTCCAGAGCCGGCGCGGCCCCGCCTCGAGGGCGCGGGCGTCGCACCGGTACCGATTCGACGTCCCGTCCTCGCGCGCCTGCACCCACCCCGCGTCGGCGAGGACCTTCAGGTGACGGCTCACCGTCGACTGCGGCAGCTGCAGCACCGACCGGAGCTCCGTGACGGTCAGCTCCTGGCGCTCGAGCACCAGGAGGAGGCGCGTGCGGATCGGGTCGGCCAGGGCCGAGAGGCGGTCGTGGAGGGCGGGTCGCTTCATCCGTATATCCGGATGAAAGGTTGCTCAACCGCCGCCCTCCGTCAACCCCGTGTCACTCAGTGGCGGTCGTACACCGGTTGGACCGGGCGCGCGCTCTCGCCGAGCACGCCGACGAGCCGCTGCATCTGCCGGTAGCTCGCGTGCATCGGGCGCGCGCGAACCGTCCACTTCACGCCCTCCGAGCAGGGCGGCGTCGTCAGCGAGCCGTGGTAG
>CAZPJF010000207.1:0-6518 GCA_964586095.1 uncultured Gemmatimonas sp.
TGGAGGAGGTGGACGCGATCACCCGGCGCCGGCTGGCGATGTGGGGCAGCTACCGCCAGTGGTTCGCCGAGTACCTCGACCGCTCGGGCGTCCGCATCAACTACTTCTCCGTCGGCAGCGGCGAGGGCATCCGCCTGCTCTTCGACGAGCAGGTCGACTTCGGCGCGGCCGACCGGCCGTTGCGCGCGGACGAGCGCGCGCGCGCGCGCTGCGGGCCGCTCGAGCTGCCCACGGTCGTCGGCGCGATCGCGGTCGCGGTGAACCTGCCGCGGATCGGCCGGCCGCTGCAGCTCGACGCCGATGTCCTGGCCGGGATCTACCTGGGCCGCATCCGGCGCTGGGACGATCCCGCGCTGCGCGCGCTCAATCCCGCGCTCGCGCTGCCGGCGGATTCGATCCGCGTCGTCCAGCGCGCCCGCAGCAGCGGGACGCACGAGGTCTTCCTCGCCTATCTCCGCACGGCGGCGGCCTGGCGCGCGGCCGGCGACGAGCCGGTCGAGGTCGGCTACCGCGTCGAGGGGAACGAGGGCGTCGCCGCGCAGGTGCGCGCGACCGAGGGGGCGATCGGGTTCCTGGAACAGTCGTACGCGCAGCAGTCGCGGCTCGCGGTCGCGTCCCTCCGCAATCGCGCGGGCCGCTTCGTCCTGCCGGACTCCGCGAGCCTGCGCCGCACCGCCGAGGAGCTCCTCGCGCGACCCTCCGCCGACACGCTCGCGGCGCTCGTGGGCGCCCGCGACCCCGGCGCCTATCCGATCGCGGCGCTCACGCGGCTCATCGCCGACGAGGCGCTGCGCGACGGCACGCGCGGCCGGCACTTCGTCGCGTTCGCGCGGTGGGCGCTGGACGACGGCGCGCGCTCCGCCGAGGCGCTCGGCTACGCGCCGCTCCCGGCGCCCGTCCTCCGGCGGCAGCGCGCGCGCCTCGATGCGCTCGAGCCCGGCCGCTGCCCCGCGCCGCAGGTGCCCTGATGGCCAGCCGCGCGCACGACGGTCCGTACCGCCCGGCGCGCGAGGACCGCGACCGCCGGATCGCGGCGATCGACATCGGCTCCAACTCCATCCGGCAGATCGTCGCCGACGTCTTCCCGGACGGCGCGATCCGCATCGTCGACGAGATGAAGGCCGCCCCGCGCCTCGGCGCCGGGCTCGCCTCCACCGGCCAGCTCGACGAGCAGCACATGGACGAGGCCGTGGAGGCGCTGAGCCGCATGGCGACGCTCGCGCGCCAACTGGGCTGCAAGCGGATCGAGGTCGTCGCGACGAGCGCCGTGCGCGACGCCGCCAACGGGCAGACGTTCCTCACCCGCGTCCGGAAGGAGTCGGGGCTCAAGCCGCGCGTGCTCGTGGGCGAGGAGGAGGCGCGGCTCGCGTTCCGCTCCGCGCTCCAGCACTTCGAGCTCGGGGCCGGCCGCTCCGTGGTGATGGACATCGGCGGCGGCTCGCTCGAGCTCGCGCTCGCCGCCGAGGGCCTGGTCGAGCGGCTCGTCTCGTTCCCGTTCGGCGCGATCCGCCTCCACGAGCAGTTCCTCGTCGGCCGGCCGGGGCCCAAGGGCGTGCGGAAGCTCCGCAAGCACGTGCGCGAGGCGGTCAAGAAGGTGCTGCCGGTGCGCGACTGGCGCGGCGCCGAGGTGATCGGCTCCGGCGGCACGTTCACCAACCTCGCGGGGATGTACCTCGCGCGGCAGGGGATCAAGGTGCGGTCGGTGCACGGCACGCGCATCCCGCGGCACGAGGTGGAGCACATCCTGGAGCAGCTCGCGTCGATGACGCTCGAGGAACGGCTGCAGGTCCCAGGCCTCAACGCCGGCCGCGCCGACATCATCGTGGCCGGGCTCGCGGTCGCCGCCGAGGTGCTGGCGCGCGTCGAGCCGCGCGAGCTCGCCGCGTCCGGCTTCGGCATCCGCGAGGGGCTCCTGCTGGAGAGCGCGCGGGTGATGCCGGTGATCGCCGACCCGGGCGAGGCGCGGGCGCGCTCGGTGCTCGCGTTCGCCGAGCGGTGCCACTACGAGGCCCCCCACTCTCGGCAGGTCCAGGCGCTCGCGCTGCAGCTCTTCGACGCGCTCGGGACGCGCCTCGGCTGCGCGCCCGCCGAGCGCCAGACGCTCGCCGACGCCGCCCTCCTCCATGACGTGGGCTACCACATCAACTACGAGCAGCACCACAAGCACTCGTTCCACCTCATCACCCACGCCGACCTGCTCGGCATCGCGCCGGCGGAGCAGGTGGCCATCGCGCACGTGGCGCGCTACCACCGCGGCGGCGAGCCCAAGCGGAAGCACGTCGCCTGGTGGGCGCTCGACCGCGACGCGCGCGAACTCGTGCGGCGCCTGAGCGCGATCCTCCGGGTGGCCGACGGCTTCGACCGCGGGCACGCGAGCGCGGTCGAGCGGATCAAGGTCCGGTGGCTCGAACGCGCCATCCGCCTCACCCCCGTGCCGCGCCGCGCCAACGACCCCATGCGGCTCGAGCTCTGGGGCGCGGCCCGCAAGGCGGGGCTGCTCGCGGAGGTCGCCGGCCTGCCCGTGGAGATCGTCGGCCCCGACGGACAGGTCGTGCTCGCCTGAGCTAGATCCCGACTTCCATCGAACTCCGCAGGCCCCACGCCCCGCGCTTCGCGCCGGTGAGCTGGTTGCGGAAGTCGTCGTGCAGGAGCTCGCCCTGCACCTTCACCTTGTGGCCCTTGAAGTACCGGGTGAGGCCGAGCCCCACCTGCCGCTGGCGGTCCGCCCCGGCCAGGCCGGCGACATCGTCATGCGGGGTCACCAGCGAGAAGCGCACCGCCGTCTCGAGGTTGCTGCGCATCAGGTAGGAGGTCTGCGCGGTCACGCCGTCGCCGACGAGCACGAAGCGGTTCGTGGTTCCGTCGGTCGTCACCGGGTCCGGTGCCGTCCGCCGCGCGACCTCGGCCGCGAACGCGAACCCCCGGTGCTTGTAGAGCAGGTCGGCGAGGTACGTGTTCATGGAGCGCGGCGCGAAGAGCGGGCGTCCCAGCTGGCCGCCCGCGCGCACCGCCCGGTCGTTGTGCTGGGCGCCGAACGCGACGCTCAGCTTGGGGTGCGGCTCGCGCCGCAGGTCTCCCTCGAAATAGTCCCCGCCGCCCGTGAAGGCGCCGAAGGGCAGCAGCTCGACCCGCCCGGTGTAGGCGAGGCCGTCGCTCCCCGGCGACGGGTTGCGTCCCTCGCCCGCCGTGACCGCGCCACGCAGGACGAACGGCAGCGCGGCATCCATGTTGGTGTAGTGCGCGAACAGGCCGACGTCGCGGTCGATCGTGAAGGCGGCGTTGACGATCGAGCGGTCCGCGAACTGCAGCTCGCTCGACGAGTTCACGCGCTGGCGGTTCCCCGGGAGCTTCCCCTGCCCGCCCACCAGCGCCAGGCGCGGCGTCGCCTGCCACGTCACGTACGCGTCGCGCAGGACGTTCGGGAAGTTCGACGCCTCGAAGTCCTGGTCGCCCCGGGTGAACGAGAGCTGCACGTTCACCTTGAGCCGCGGATCCCAGACCACCGACTCGAACCGCAGCCGCATGCGCCGCACCGCGAGGTTGGCGCTCGCCACATCGAGGTCGTCGTCCGCCTCCGACGTCACCTGCGCGAGCTGCTGGACGCGGAACCGGAGGATCAGGTAACTGAAGCCATCCGTCCCGCTGAAGACGATCCCGCGGTCGTCGTACTGCACCGTGGGCTTCGGCGCCCCCTGCGGGGCGGTCGCGGCGCCGGCCGTGGCCGCACCGGGCGGCGCGCCGGACTGCCCTGCCAGCGCCGCGGGAACCAGGATCCCGAGGGCGGTCAGCGCGAGGGACGACAGCCGTCGCCGGACGGCGGCGCGGCGCGTGTAACGGCCCGGTGACGATTCGGTAACGGTGCGGTTCATGGCCCGGAATCTCACCGACTCCGGACCGGGAATCCAGCGGCGCGGCGCGATCCCACGCGGCGCGGCCGGCCGGCCGGCAGGCCGGCGGGCCACCGCCCCGCTCCTGCTCTCCGGCCTACGGTCTTCCCGTCACTCGTTGATCGCGGTGAACGCCGCGCTCGACGACGGCGGCCGCCCCGCGGGGCGCGCGCCCTGCGTCAGCGGGCTGGCCGGCGCGTGGAAGGCCCCGCTCTCGCGGCTGGCGCCCCAGGAGTCCCGCAGCAGCATCCGGTGCGTCGCGCGCTCGCCCCGTTCCCCGGGCTGCCGCTGCACGTAGCTGCCGTCCGGCTGGAGGTCCCAGGCCTGCCGATTGTCGGCGAGGCAGACCTCGAACACCGACTGGAGCCGCTCCTGGAAGACCGGGTTGGCCACCGGCGTCACGACCTCGACGCGGCGGTCGAAGTTGCGCGGCATCCAGTCGGCGGAGCCGAAGAAGTACTCGGGCGCGCCGTCGTTGCCGAACATCCAGATCCGCGAGTGCTCCAGGAAGCGCCCGATGATGCTGATCACGCGGATCCGCTCGGAGAGGTCGGGCACGCCCGGCCGCAGGCAGCAGATGCCGCGCACGATCAGGTCGACCTCGACGCCGGCGGCGGAGGCGCGGTAGAGCGCCTCGATGCACTCGGCGTCGACGAGCGCGTTCATCTTGGCGATGATCCGGCCCGGCCGCCCCGCCATCGCGTGCGCCGTCTCGCGGTCGATCAGCTGGAGCACCCGCTGGCGCAGGTTGACCGGCGCGACCAGCAGCCGCCGGTACTCCGCCCGCCGCGAGTAGCCGGTGAGCGAGTTGAAGAGCTCGCTGATGTCCTGGCCGATCGCCTCGTCGCAGGTGAGCAGCCCCACGTCCGTGTAGATGCGGGCGGTGCGGGTGTTGTAGTTCCCCGTGCCGATGTGCACGTAGCGCCGGATGCCGTCGGGCTCCTTCCGCACCACGAGCGCCGTCTTGGTGTGCGTCTTGAGCCCGGGCAGCCCGTAGACCACGTGCACGCCGAACGACTCGAGGGTGCGCGCCCAGGCGATGTTGTTGATCTCGTCGAACCGCGCCTGCAGCTCCACGAGCACGGCCACCTGCTTGCCGCGCTGCGCCGCCTGCGTGAGCGCCTGTACGATCGCGCCGTCGCCCGAGGTGCGGTAGAGCGTCATCTTGATCGCGAGCACGTGCTCGTCGCGCGCCGCGCTCTCGATGAACGTCTCGACCGACGCGCCGAACGAGTCGAACGGATGGTGCACCAGCACCTCGCGTTCGCGGATCACGTCGAAGATCGACCGGCTCGCGTCACGGAGCTCCGCCGGCACCACCGCGATGAGCGGCGGGTCGCGGTGCTCGGGAAGGTCGATCGAGGCGAGCGAGAGCAGGTCGCCGACGTCGAGGAGCGGCCCCGGCGCGTGCACCTCCCGCTCCGAGAGCGGCGCCATCTCGGGCGCCTCGCTCGCGCGGAGCTCGTCGAGCAGCAGCTCGCGCAGGTGCGCCGGCATCCCCTCCTGCACCTCGAGCCGCACCACCTCGCCGAAGCGGCGCTGGAAGAGCTGCTCCTCGATCATCGCCAGCAGGTCCTCGGGCTCCTCGGTGTGCTGGATGTCGAGGTCCGAGTAGCGGGTCAACCGGAAGAGGTGGCAGCCGAGCACCTCCATGCCGGGGAAGAGCGCGTCGAGCCGGGCGGCGATCAGCGCCTCGAGCGGCACGAAATGGTTGAGCTTCCCGGTCGGCACCCAGCGCGCGATGCTCTTGGGCACCTTCACGCGGGCGAAGCGGACGTCCCCGCGCTCCGGGTCGCGCAGCTCGACGGCCAGCGAGAGCGACAGGTTGGAGATGTACGGGAACGGGTGCCCCGGGTCGACCGCGAGCGGGGTGAGGATCGGGAAGACCTGCGCATCGAAGTACGCGTCGATCCGGCTCCGCTCCTCGGGGTCGAGCTCGTCCGGCTCCATCAGGCGGACCCCCACGCGCCGGAGCAGCGGGAGGAGCACCTCGTGCAGCAGGTGCCGCTGCCGCTGCGTGAGCGCGCGCACCCGCAGGTCGATCAGGTCGAGCTGTTCGGCGGGGGAGAGGCCATCGGCCGCGGTCTGGAGGACGCCGGCGGAGAGCTGCCGGCGGAGCCCCGCCACGCGGACCATGTAGAACTCGTCCATGTTCGACGCGAAGATCGCGAGGAACTTGAGCCGCTCGAGCAGCGGCGTGCGCTCATCCTCGGCCTCGTGCAGCACCCGCGCGTTGAACTCGAGCCACGAGAGTTCGCGGTTCAGGAACGCCGGGTTCTTGGAGGCCAGGGCGTGCACGGATGGCTCAGCCGCGGACGGCGGCGACGACCAGGTAGGAGAGCGCGGCGACGGCGGCGGAGGCGGGGATGGTGATGACCCACGCCCAGATCATCCGACTGGCGACGCCCCACCGGACGGCCGAGAGCCGGTGCGTGGCGCCCACGCCGACGATCGCCCCCGAGATGGTGTGCGTGGTGCTCACCGGGATCCCGAGGTACGTCGCGAGGAAGATCGCCGAGGCGCCCCCCGTCTCGGCGCAGAAGCCGCCCATCGGGCGCAGCTTCGTGACGCGCGACCCGAGCGTGTGCACGATGCGCCAGCCGCCCATGAGCGTGCCGAGCGCGATCGCGA
>CAZPJF010000208.1:0-6469 GCA_964586095.1 uncultured Gemmatimonas sp.
AGTTCATCGCGACCGCGGGCGCGGCGGCCGACACGATCGCCATCGCCGTCACCGGCGCCGCGCCCAAGCTCGACCTCGGTCCCGACCGCGCGCACCCGGCCCAGCTGCAGGCGGAGCAGGTGCTCTCGTTCCCGTCGACGATCGCGGACGACGTGCCGGTCACCATCACCGTCTCCGACCCCGCGGGCGTCGGCGTCGCGGCGAACGGCAACTTCGCGGGGGCCGCGAGCGTGGTCGTGGACGGTGAGGGCGGCAGCGACGAGGCGCGCTACTGGCTGACGGGCGCGGTCGGCGGAGCCGGGCGCACCGTGACGGTCATCGCGTCGGCGCCGGGCTTCGCGCCGGACACGATGCAGGTGACCGTGGTCCGGCCGGCGTTCGCGCTCACCCGCGTGGGGTCGGGTGCGGTGAACGCGAGCGGCGGCCCCGACCCGATCCTCGTCCTGACGGTCGGTTGGCTGCCCACGCCGGGCGCCTTCGAGCCCATGGCGGTCTCGGCCGGGATCGTCGCACCCGTCTTCACCCTCACGAGCGACGCCCCGGCGCGCGCGCTCCTGCGCCACGTCGCCTCGAGCCATACCATCGGTGCCACCCAGGGACCGGCGGCGCAGGTGAGCTTCGCCGTCGCCAACCGCTACAACGCCACCGCCGACGGCAGCTTCCTCTCCGAGCCCGCGAGCCTCCCGCTCGTCCGCACGGGTGCCGCCGGCACCGTGTCCGTGGGCGCGGCGGGGCCGGGCGAGTTCGACGCGCACCTGCCGTCGGTCGCGTTCGACCTGCTCCCCGCCGCGAGCGGGCTCCGCACCTGGAGCGGCGCCGTGAGCGATGCGTGGACCGACGCCGGCAACTGGGTCGAGGGCGCGGTGCCCACCGCCGCCGACTCGGTGCACATCCCGGCCTCGGGCGTGACGAACATGCCCAGCATCACGTCCGCCACGGCGGTGCGGGCCCTCGTGAGCGAGAACGCGGGCACCATCCGGATCAACGACCTCTCCGTCACGATCGGCCAGCACCTCGTGCTGCGCACGGACGTGGTCGCTGCGGAGTGCGCGGGGGGCGGGTTCGAGTTCACCGTGGCCGGAGCGGCCGGCCGGCTTGGCGGGCGCATGGAGCGCTGCTCGGTCTACTCCGACGTCGCCACGCTCACGCTCGTGGGCGACCTCGCGCTCGACGTGAACGCGAACCTCGTGCTCGTCGGGACCGCGCGGCTCACCGTGGGTGGCCGGTCGATCCGCGTGAGCGACCAGGTCATCGTGTGGGATGCGGCGCGCCTCGAGATGCTCTCGGCGGCCGACACGGTGCGCGCGGCCGCGGCGACCTTCGACGCGACCGGCCAGGGCGACATGCTCGCGGCCGGGCTGCTCGAGGTGAGCCAGTGGTTCTCGGTGCGTGCCGGGCCGCAGCCCTTCGCGCCGGTCGGGTCGCATCGGGTGCGGATCGCGGCGGCGGCCGTGGACTCGGTGGACCTCACCATCCTGGGCCCCGAGGGGTCGGGATTCCGCGACCTCGAGATCGTCGGGGCCGCGCGACTCCTCAGCACGGCGACCGTCAGCGGTGGCCTCACGGTCGGCGCGACCGGTGCGCTCAGCGGCGTCGGCCGGATGCGTGTCGCCGGGCGCGTCCAGGTCGATGAGCCCGCCGCGGTGAGCGTACGCGCCCTCGAGGTCGGTGGGCTCCTGCAGGCCAGCGCGCTCGGCGTCGATACGCTCGTGCTCACCGGCACCGGCCAGGTCCTGCCGCTCGACGGCAGCCTGAGCGGCCTCCGCTCCGTCCGCATCGCGAACGGCGCGACCGTCACGGCCGCGGTGCAACCGGGGACGCGGCGCTTCCTGCCCGGCCACCTGCTCGTCCAAGGCGAGCTCACCTTCGGCCAGGTCGGACAGACCATCGCGCACGAGGTGGGCGGCGACCTCCGCGTCACCGGGAACGGTCTGCTGCGGCTCGGTGGGCAGTACAGTTCGCTGCGCGTCAACGGTGCGGTGCTCTTCGACGGTCGCGCCATGGACGGCGAGCTCGCCACCGGCGACCTCGAAGTCGTGGGAGATCTCGTGCAGCGCGCGACGACCTCGCCGCGGAGCCTCCGCACCGCGCCGGACTTCACCATCCGGTTCATCGGCAGCGGCGCGATCGACTTCGCCAGCCCCGGCGAGTCGGTGCTCGGCGTCGTCGAGCACTGGGGGAACCTCACGCGCACGCTGCGCAGCGACCTCACGGTGCAGGGCATCGTCCGCTACGACCTCAACAACGTCGTCGTGCGCTCCGACCTGCTCGGTGCCGGCGGCACGCGCACGATCCACGCCACCGGCCTCGACTTCGGTGGGGCGACGACGATGCAGAACGTCGCGCTCCGCATCACCGACGGTGCGCCGCTCGAGTTGAGCTTCGGTCCGACGTTCCGCGACTTCGATCCGTCGGCCGTGCAGCTCGAGTTCATCCGGAGCGGTGGCACCGTCCCGTTCAGCGCGCCGCGCTTCGAGACCGTGCCGAGCGGCACGGGGCGGTACCTGCGCCTCTCGGACCCCGACGGCGCCACCGGCGGCGCGTTCACCGTGACCGTGCAGTCACCGTTCCCGGCGACGCATCAGGGATTCGCCGAGGCGATCGCACCGTCGGTCCTGAATGGGTGGCCGTCGGGCACGGTCTCGCTGCCCAAGCTCGCCGCCGGCCCCGACCGCCCGCATCCGGTCGCGTTGCAGCGCGCGCTCGGCGGGACGCTCCCGGCGCCGATCGCCGGCGAACTGCGCGTGAGCGTGAAGTCCCTCGACATCGATGTCGCCCTCGTGAGCATCGAGGACGAGCAGAGCGGGCGGGACTCGATCCAGGTGATCCTCGCCGCCGGTGCGACCGGCTTCACGTGGTGGCTGCACGGCCTCGAGGGCCAAGTCGGGCGGACCGCGCGCATCGTCGTGGAGGCGGACGGCTACGAGAGCGACACCACGGTGGTCACGCTCACGCGCGCCGCCGCGCGGCTCACCGCCGTGGGGGCGACGACGCTCGCGGCCACCGGCGGCGCCGACCCGCAGTTCGTCCTCACCGTCGGGTGGGACTCGGCCGGGACCTTCCTGCCGCTCGCGCTGCGCCGCGGGGGACCGGGGCGCGACTTCACCGTCACGAGCTCGCTGCCGGCGGCGGCGCTGCTGCGGTTCACGCCATCGGACCGCACCACCGGCGCGGCGCAGGGGCCGGCGGCGAGCGTCGCCTTCACGCTGAACGCATCATACGACGCCACGCAGTCGGCCGACGCCGTGCTGTCGCTCCCGGCCAGCCTCGAGCTCGCGCGCCCCGGTGGCACGGGGACCGCGCTCGTCTCGGTGACGCTGCCGGAGGAGTTCGACCTGTACGGTGCCGCGCCGAGCGTGACGGTCACCGCGCCGCTCGCGCCCATCGGGCTCGGCGACGACTGGTCGGTGCCGTTCACGCTGATGCGGCGCATGACGGCGACGCTGCCGTCGCCGACCGCCGGGCCGACCGTCATCACTCTGCGCGCCGGCTCGGACGCGGTGATCGGCGTCTCCGCCGACAGCCTGACCGTCGGCAGCGCGACGACCGAGGTGGCGGTCCCCGCGGGGACGACCGGGTTCTCGTGGTGGGCGCACGGCATGGGCACCACCCTCGGGGACACGACCTCGATCATCGCCGAGGCGGCCGGCTATGCGCCCGACACCGTGGTCTTCGAGCTCGATCGGCCCTCGGCGACGCTCACGCTCGTCGGGGACGACGAGATCCCGGTCACCGGTGGCGTCGACCCGCAGCTGCTCGTGACCGTCGGCGAGTGGGACGGCGAGGACCTGCTCCCGCTACCGGTGCGCGTAGGCGCCGAGCCGGTGCCGATGATGATCGAGTCGGACAACGGGGCGGTGCTGCGCCTGACGCTCTCCGACAACCCGAGCACGACCGGCGGACCCGCGGGGCCGTTCAGCGACCTCGAGTTCGCGCTGAATCCCGGCTACGCCAGCACGCAGCTCGAGGATCTCGTCCTGGCGCGCGCGGCGGCCATCCGCGTCGCGCGGCGCGGGGTCACCGGGCAGTCGACCTTCGCGCTCTATCTGCCGGACCAGTGGCGATTCCGCGGCCTGCCGCCCACCGTCACCGTCGTGCCGCTCCCGGCGGCGCTCACCATCACGCTCCCCCAAGGCACCGTGATCGGGGTCGGCACGACGGTCACCGCGCGCGTGACGCTCTCGGTCCCGGCGCCACCGGCCGGCGTGACGGTCGCGCTCGCGCACTCGGGCAGCGGGAGCGTCTCGATCGAGCCGAGCGCCGAGTACCTGCCCGCCGGCACCACCGCCTTCGACTTCACGGTCGACGGGTTCTCGCCCGGCCAGGTGACCTTCACCGCGACCGCGGCCGGCTACGCCACCGCCACGCTCGACGCGACGGTCACCAACCAGATCATCAGCCTCCCGTCCACGCTCAACGTCCCGCTCGGGCTCACCACCAGCATCCCGGTGCAGCTGGCGGCACCGGCGCCCCCGGGCGGACTCAGCGTGACGCTCACCTCGAGCGATCCCTCGCGCGTCGCGGTCGTCACCGGGACGGTCGTGGTCCCGGCCGGCGCCACCCTCGCCAGCGGGACCCTGAGCGGCGCGCTCCCCGGCACGGCGACCATCACCGCCTCGGCGGCCGGGTGGGTCCCGGACGCGACCCTCGCGACCACCACCGCCGTGCTCAACATCGTCGACGCGGCGCTCACGCTCAACGAGACCTTCGGCACCACGATGACCGTCGAGCTGCGCAGCGGTGCGACCGCCATCGCAGCACCGGCCCCCGGGCTCACCTTCGACCTCGGCGCCGTCGACCCCGGCTGCGCGAGCGTCCCCGCCACCGCGACGATCGCCACGGGCAGCACGCAGGTGGTCGTGCCCGTGAGCTACGGCGGGAGCACCGCCACGCCGTGCGCGACGCGCATCGGCGTCACCGCGCCCGATCTCGTGACCGACAGCGTCCAGGCGAACGTGGCGGTGGCGCCCGCGATCACCGTGGGCAACACGACCCTCGGCGGCGGCCTGCAGGTCATCACGAACTTCACGCTCAGCGTGAGCAACTACGGCGCGGTCACCGTGCGCGCGACGAGCCTCGACCCCACGCGGCTCGTGCTCGCCTCCGACCGCTTCACGGTCGGCGGTGCCTTCGTGGATGTCGCGCTCGCGCAGCCGTCGTCGAGCGGCGGCTTCGTGCTCGCCGGCATCGAGGGGGCGACCGGCGTCGTTCCCGTCGTGCTCACCGCGCCCGGATTCCGGCCGGATACGGCCTTCATCACCCTTCGTGGGGTCGGCGTCGAGTTGCTCTCCCTGCCGAGCAGCACCACGTCGCTCACCCCCAACAGTCCGTTCCAGGCGCGCATCGGCTACCTGAACGCCGGGGGGACCGCCATCGAGGGCGAGGTCGAGCTCCGCACCGGCGGCACGCCGATCATCGTCACGGCCTCCAACAGCGCCGCAGCGGTCGCGCAGCTCGTCACCGGCACCGGCCCCGGCCAGAGCGTCACGTCGACGATCGGCCTGCTGCAGACCCGTACGCCGTTCGGCGCCAGCAACGGCGGCCTGGAGTTCGACCCCATCGCGCCCGGCACCACCACCGTGTCCGTGACGGCACCCGGCACCACGGCGGCCGCCTTGGCGACGCAGGCCGTGACCGTGGTCGCGCCGGTGGTGATGGTCGCCAACCACACGATCGGCGGCGGGCTCCAGACGAGCAGCGGCGGGTCGCTCGGTGCGTCGAACTACGGGACCGCCACCATCCGGGTGGAGAGCCTCGATCCCGACCTGGTGCTCGTCGCGCCGGACGCCACCACCGAAGCCACCGCGTCCATAGAGTTCCTCCTGACGGCACCGAGCACGGGCATCTCGTACCACATCGCCGGCGTCGAGGGCGCGCTCGGCGTCGGCCGCGTCGTGGTCACCGCCACCGGCTTCGTCCCCGACACCTCGTTCGTGACGGTGCGCGGGCTGGGCGTGGAGCTGCTCTCGGTGCCGTCCGCCACCACGTCGCTCACGACCAACGCGCCGTTCCAGGCGCGCCTCGGCTACCTGAACGCCGCCGGCACCGCCCTCGAAGGCGAACTCGCGATCCGCCAAGGCGGCGTGCCGGTCATCGTCTTCGTGAACAACAGCAACGCGGCGGCGGCGCAGTTGGTGACCAGCGCGCTCACCGGCCAGGACGTCACGGCGACCATCGCCGTCGGCAGCACGCGGACACCGTTCGGCGCCGTCAACGGCGGCATCGAGTTCGATCCCATCGGCCCGGGCACCACGACCGTGAGCGTCACCGCCGACGGGCTGGTCTCCACGCCGAACGCGTCGGCCGTGGTGACCATCACCGCGCCGGCGGTGACGGTGGGGAACCAGACCCTCGGTGCCGGTCTGCAGGTGGGAGGCGGCGGCACCCTCGGCGCATCGAACTACGGCACGACCACCGTCCGCGTCGAGAGCCTCGACCCCGACCTCGTGGTGGTCGCGCCGGACGCGGG
>CAZPJF010000209.1:0-6455 GCA_964586095.1 uncultured Gemmatimonas sp.
GCATCACCTCCCACATCACGTAGAACAGCACCAGGTCGAGCGCCATGAAGACGCCCAGCATGCCGGTGGTGAGGATCAGCAGCAGCGCGTAGTACGCGTGCGTCCGCTCGCGCACGCTCGTCCAGCTCCCCAGCACCGCGAGCGGCATGAGGAGCGTGGTGAGCAGCACGAGCATCAGCGCGATGCCGTCGAGGCCGAGCGTGAAGCGCGCGCCCCATTGCGGGATCCACGCCGCGTCCACGTACGCCTGCCAGTCGGCCGAGGTCGCGTCCACCGACCACCAGAGGCCGAGCGAGAGCACCGCCTCGGCGACGAAGATCCAGAGCGCCGTCGCGCGCGCCGAGCGCATCGCCGCCTCGCCGTCCTTCTGCGCGCTGCCCTGCAGGAACACCACCAGCGCGCCCACCAGCGGCAGCGCCAGGAGCACCGGGAGGATCCACCCGTTGTAGCCGATCCCGTCGAGGAACTGGGTCACGTCCTTGGCCTCAGCGGAGGGAGAAGGCGGAGAGCACGGAGATCAGCCCGAGCACCAGCACCCAGGCGTAGGTCCCCACGCGGCCGGACTGGAGCTGCGAGCCGGCCCAGCCGAGCCCGCGCATCAGGAGCGCGCTCCCGTTCACGAAGAGTCCGTCGATGATGCCGGTGTCCATCCCCTTCCAGAGCACCGTGCGCGAGACGCCGAGGGTGGGCTGGACCGCCACCTTCTCGTACGCCTCGTCCACGTACCACTTGTGCAGGAGCGTCCGCTCGATCCCCTGCTCCGCCGGCGACTCCTTGGCCGGCTTGAGGTCGGCCGGCTTGAGCCGCACGACCGCGAGCGTGATGCCGATCGCCGCGATCGCGATCGCCGTGCCGATGAGCGCGTACTCCGTGGCGTGCGAGAGGTGCAGCTCCTCGCCGTGCAGCACGGTGAGGGTGCCCGTCCCCACCACCGGCTCGAGCCAGTGGTGCAGGATCTCGGCCGCCGAGCCGCCGAAGAGCCGGGGGAGGTTCAGGAAGCCGCCGGCGAACGAGAGCACGCCGAGCACCACGAGCGGCCCCGTCATGATCCACGGCGCCTCCTTGAGGTGCGCCTGCTCCGCCGCGCCGGTCCGGTTGGGGCCGTGGAAGGTGTAGAGCATCATGCGCGTCATGTAGACCGCCGTCATGAGCGCCGCGGCGAGGCCGAGCGCGTAGACGCCGTAGAGGACGTAGCTGCCGGGGATCCCGAGCCAGCTCGCGTCGGCGAGGGTGGAGCCGTGCGCCCGCGCGAAGACCGAGGTGAGGATCTCGTCCTTGGAGAAGAAGCCCGAGAAGGGCGGGATGCCGGCGATCGCGAGCGTCGCGATCCACATGAGCGCGAAGGTCACCGGCATGTACTGCCGGAGCCCGCCCATGTTGCGCATGTCCTGCGCGTCCTCGTGGTTGTGCGTCGCGTGGTACGCCTGGTGCATCGCGATGATCACCGAGCCCGCCCCGAGGAACAGCAGCGCCTTGAAGAAGGCGTGCGTCATCAGGTGGAAGACGCCCGCGGTGTACGCGCCCACGCCCACGCCCACGAACATGTAGCCGAGCTGGGAGACGGTGGAGTACGCGAGCACCTTCTTGATGTCCCACTGCTTGAGGCCGATCGTCGCCGCGAAGACCGCGGTGAGCGCGCCGACCACCGCGACCGTGAGCTGCGCGACCGGGGCGAGCGAGAAGAGCGTCGCGCTGCGGGCGATGAGGTACACGCCGGCGGTCACCATCGTGGCCGCGTGGATCAGCGCCGAGACCGGCGTCGGGCCCGCCATCGCGTCGGGGAGCCAGACGAAGAGCGGGATCTGCGCCGACTTGCCGGTGGCGCCGAGGAAGAGGAAGAGGCAGATCGCCGTCACCAGCGCCCCGCCCACCGCGACCTCGCCCAGCGCCGCGTTCACGCCCGTGTACGAGAGCGTGCCGAAGTTCGCGAACATCAGGAACATCGCCACCAGCATCCCGAAGTCGCCGATCCGGTTCACGATGAACGCCTTCTTGCCGGCGTCGGCGTTGGCCTTGTCGCTGAACCAGAATCCGATGAGCAGGTACGAGCAGAGCCCCACGCCCTCCCACCCCACGAACATCAGCGGGTAGCTCGAGCCCATCACGAGCAGGAGCATGAAGAAGACGAACAGGTTGAGGTACGCGAAGTAGCGCGGGTACCCCGGGTCGTCCTGCATGTAGCCCACGCTGAACAGGTGGATCAGCGTGCCGATCCCGGTGATGATGAGGATCATCACCATCGAGAGCTGGTCGAGCTGGAAGGCGACGTCGATGCTCAGGTTCCCGGTGGGGAGCCACTGGAAGAGCGTGAGGACGTACGGGTCGTGCATCGCCGCGCCGGCGCCGCGCATGGCGGCGAACACCGCGAGCGCGACGGCGAACGAGAGCGCGAGCACCGCCGGTCCGATGATCGAGACCAGCCCCGCCGCCGGATGCCGCGCCGGGTGATGGGGGTCGTCATGCCCGGCCGCGCCATGCGCGCCATGGGCGCCAGGGGCGTCGTGCCCATGGGCGTCGTGCCCGTGGGCGTCGTGGCCGTGGCCGGCGGCACTCGGGTCCGCCGGACCGGGGTGCGCCGCCGCGCGCAGCGAGAGGAGCCCGTTCAGGGCGAAGCCCAGGAGCGGCAGCACCGGGATCAGCCACGCGAAGCGGGCGACGGTGTCGGCCAGGGGGTGCCCCGTGGGTGCGTGTTCGACTTGCATCAGCCCTTCAGCAGGTTGATGTCCTCGAGGTTCACCGACTGGCGGTGACGGAAGATCGCGATGATGATCGCGAGCCCCACCGCCGCCTCGGCCGCGGCGACCGTCATCACGAAGACGACGAACACCTGCCCGGTGGCCCCGTACAGCCTGGACAGTGCGACGAACGAGAGGTTCACCGCGTTGAGCATCAGCTCCACGCACATGAACAGGATGATCGCGTTCCGGCGCGTGAGCACGCCGATCACGCCGATCGTGAAGAGCACCGCGGAGAGCGCGAGCGACTCAGCGAGCATCGGTCCCCCGCTTCTTGCCGATCACCACCGCCCCGACGATCGCCGTGAGCAGCAGCATCGAGGTGAGCTCGAACGCGAGCAGGTGCTCGCGGAAGAGCGGCGCGGCGATCGGGCCGATCACGCCGCCCGGGCCGTCCACCGGCGTCGCCTGCGCCGCCTTGAGCAGCAACTCGTCCGGGAACCGCGACCGCGCCAGCACCATCACCTCGGCCAGCAGCGCGAGCCCCACCAGGCCGGCCGCGAGCTTCCCCGCGTTGCCGCGGATGTCCGAGATCGTGTCGCCGTGCCCGAGGTTGAGCAGCATCACCACGAACAGGAACACCACCATGATCGCGCCGGCGTACACCAGCACCTGGATCGCCCCGATGAACTGCGCGTCGAGCAGCACGTACAACGCCGCGAGGCAGAACATCACGTTCACCAGCCACATCGCCGCGGCCACCGGGCTCTTCCGCGTCACGAACAGCACCGCCGACGCGATCGCGATGAGCCCGAACAGGTAGAAATGGAACGAGTAGAACAGGGGGTAGAACTCGTTGCCCATGGTCACTCCCCCCGCGGGTCGGCGGGGTCCCAGAGCTCGCTCACCGGGTGCGTCTGCGCCGTGAGCCGCTCGAGGTCGTACACGAACCGCTCCCGGTTGAACTCGGCGTTCTCGTAGTGCCGCCCCAGGTGGATCGCCTCCTCCGGGCACACCTCCTGGCAGTAGCCGCAGAAGATGCAGCGGAACTCGTCGATCTCGAACACGAGCGGGTACCGGTTCCCCTGCTCGTCCTCGCCGGGCACCAGCTTGATGCAGTTCGCCGGGCACACCGTCGGGCAGAGGCCGCAGGCCACGCACTTGGCCTTGCCCTCCTCGGTGGTGAGCATCCGGTGCGTCCCGCGCCAGCGCGGCGAGAGGTCCCACTTCTCGTCGGGGTACTGGATCGTCACCCGGTGCGGGTCCACGAGGTGCTTGAGGGTGAGGGCGAGGCCCTTGAGCGTGGCGCGCACGTAGCTCACCTCGCCCACCGGGCGCTCCATCACCTTCACGTTGATGGCCATCTAGCGGGTCTCCCCCGGCACGAGGGTGGAACGGGCATCGGTCGCCTGGCGCAGCCGGGCCACGCGCTCGCGGTCGAGCCGCGAGTAGGCCGGGCTGATGACGCGGCCGCGGTCGATGATCACGAAGAGCAGGACGACGAGGACGAGGTTGAGCGCGCCCATCGCCGCCTGGAAGGTGCCGCTCTCGCGCGCGACCCCCGCCGCGTCGAGCGCCAGCACCGCGCTCGCCACGATCACGATGTACGCGAGCGCCGTCGGCAGCATGAGCTTCCAGCCGAGCGACATGAGCTGGTCATACCGGAACCGCGGCAGCGTCCAGCGGATCCAGATGAAGAAGAACACGAAGAAGTAGAGCTTGGCCGCGAACATCGCGAAGGTGGCCAGCGACTTGAGCACCGTCGCCGGGCCCGTCGAATCCCAGTCGGTGAACGGGATGTCCCAGCCGCCGAAGAACAGCGTCACGAACATCGCGCTCACCGTGAGGATGTTCGCGTACTCGGCGATGAAGAACATCGAGAACTTCATCCCGCTGTACTCGGAGTGGTACCCGGCGATCAGCTCGGACTCGGCCTCCGGCAGGTCGAACGGCACGCGGTTCGTCTCCGCGAACGCCGACACCAGGAACAGGAAGGCCGCCACCGAGAGCAGGATCCAGTTCCAGGTGCTCGCCTGCTGCTGCGCGATGATCGCCGGCAGCGAGACGTTCCCGGCGATGAGCAGCACCGCCACCAGGCTCATGCCCATCGCGATCTCGTAGCTCACCATCTGCGCCGACGACCGCAGCCCGCCCAGCAGCGCGTACTTGTTGTTCGACGACCACCCCGCCAGCACCAGGCCGTACACGCCGAGCGACGTGATCGCCAGCACGTAGAGGAAGCCGATCGGCAGGTCGGCCACCACGAGGTCGACCTTCCCCCACGGGGTCGGCAGCGGCGCGCCGAACGGGATCACCGCCCACGTGATCATCGCCGTGCTGAACGCGAGCGCCGGGGCGAGCACGAAGAGCGGCTTGTTCACCTCGCCCGGCATCGTCTCTTCCTTCAGGAAGTTCTTCACCCCGTCGGCCGCCACCTGCAGCAGGCCCCACGGGCCCACCCGGTTCGGCCCGTGCCGGTCCTGGATCCACGCCGACACCTTCCGCTCGGCGAGCGTGGTGTACGCCACCACGATCATGTAGAGCGTGAAGACGAAGAGCATCTTCACGACGGTGGCGATCAGGAACGGCCAGGTCGCCATGGGGAGCTGCATCGGATCGAGCGGCGGCATCAGGCGGCCCCGGCCGTGGCCCCGGCGACGCTCGCGCCGCGGAGCCCGATGGTGTCGTAGGAGAGCCCGGCGTACGCGGGCACCTCGGCGGCCAGCTTCGCGAACACCGTCGCCGGCAGCGTGCAGTCGGCGCTCTCGGCGCCGAGCGCCGTCGCGAGGTCGGCCAGCGCATACCAGCTCGGGCGCGCGAGGCCCGGGGCCGCCTTGGCCTGCAGGAAGCGCTGCACGCGCCCGCGCAGGTTGGTGAAGGTTCCCTCCTCCTCGGCCACGTTCGCGAGCGGCAGGACCACGTCCGGCACGCGCGCGAAGGCCGGGAACGTGGTGCCCACCACGATCACCGCGCTCGCCTTCGCGATCGCCGCGGCGTCGACGCCCTCGAGCGCATCGTCGGCGAGGATGAGCACGTCGCCGTCCTTGAGCCCCGCGAGCACGTTCGCGTCACGCCGCGTGAAGCCGAGCCGCTCGGCGCCCTGCACGTTCGGCGCGCGGTCGGCGCGGAGCGCCAGGTCGGGGACGCCGGGGAGCGGCGCCTCGGGCCCGATGGCGCAGCGGAACGCGCCCTCGCCGCCCGTCTGCTTGACGATCCGCCGCAGCAGGAAGAGCGCCTCGTTGGAGAGCCGCGGCGACGCCACGACGTAGGCGCGCCTCGCCTTCACCTTTCCACCTGCTTCCTTCATCGCAATGTCCCAGTCCACCGGCGAGAGCACGCCGGCGAGCTGGATCTTGGGGACCTCGACGCGGTCCGGGCGGTTCATCCAGCGGTAGTCCAGGCGGCCGGCGTCGCAGAGGTAGAACTGGTTCACCGCGTCGTTGGAGCGCGGCTTCATGCGGACCACCACGTTGTCGCGCGTCTCGAGGATGCTGTTGCAGCCCTGCGAGCAGCCGGTGCACACCGAGGCCGTCCGGTCGAGCTCCCAGGCGCGCGCCTTGTTCAGGAAGTCCTTGGAGACGAGCGCACCCACCGGGCAGAGGTCGATCACGTTCGCCGCCCAGGGCTGCGTGAGGTCGGCGTCCGGGGCCTTGGAGATCATCGCGCGGTCCCCGCGCTCCGAGACGCAGAGCACCGGCTCCTGGTGCACGTCGTCCATGAAGCGGACGCAGCGCGTGCAGAGGATGCAGCGGTTGGTGACGTAGAGGACGTCGCCGCCGA
>CAZPJF010000210.1:0-6432 GCA_964586095.1 uncultured Gemmatimonas sp.
CCCTGGATGTCGTGCACCGCGATCGGGTCGACGCCGGCGAACGGCTCGTCGAGCATCATGAACTTGGGCTGCGTCACGAGCGCGCGCGTGATCTCGAGCCGCCGCCGCTCGCCGCCCGAGAGCGCGTACGCCTTGCTCAGCCGCAGGTGCTTGATGCTGAGCTCGTCGAGCAGCGCCTCGAGGCGCCGTTCGCGCTCCTGCCGCGAGAGCGGCAGCGTCTCGAGGATCGCGAGGATGTTCTCCTCCACCGAGAGCTTGCGGAAGATCGACGGTTCCTGCGAGAGGTAGCCGATCCCGCGCCGGGCGCGCTGGTACATCGGCATCCGCGTGATGTCCTCGCCGTCGAGCCGGATCGCGCCGGCCGCGGGCGGGATCAGCCCCGCGATCATGTAGAACGTCGTCGTCTTGCCCGCGCCGTTCGGGCCCAGGAGCCCCACGATCTCCCCCTGCCGGAGCTCGAGCGCGACGTCGTTCACCACGTTCCGCTTGCGGTAGGTCTTCACCAGGCCGTGCGCCGACAGCACGCTCCCGCCCGCGGTCGCGGCCCGCTGCGCGATCGGCGGCGTCCGGCGCGCGATCGTCGGGTGCTCCCCCGTCTGCCGCAGCCGGTGCCGCAGCGCCTCGGCGTCCTGCCCGTGGCGCTGGCGCAGCTCCGCGCCCAGCCGAAGCCGCCCGCCGTTCGCCGCCTCGCCCTCCATCGGCTCGATCGCGCCGGCGGCCAGCAGCCGAGGGATCGTCGTGCGGAGCAGGTGTTCGCGCACCTCGTCGAGCGAGAGCCGCCCGGCCTCCGCCTCGACGTCGCGCCCTTCCGCGCGCATCGCGTCGAGATGGTCGTTCCGGTACGCGATCGCGACGTCGTGGAAGGGCGCGCGGCCGTCGGCGTCGGCATGCTGGCAGATGGCCAGCAGGCAGAGCGCCGCGGAGCGGTCGCCGCCGGTGAGGCGGGCGACCAGCTCGGCGTCGGGGCCGCGGAAGGACTCGGGGGCGGTCACGGGCGCGCGGGGATGGAGGGGGGAGCGGGACGGTCGCGCGGATCGGCGGCCGGCTTCACGGGCGGCTTGACGGGAGGTCTCGCGGCAGGCGTGGCTCCGGCAGCGGGCGGGACGCCCGGCCTGCCCGCAGGCTTCTCGCCCGTCTTGCCCTCGCCCGCCGTCGAGTCGCTTCGGACCGGCTCCAGGTACAGGCCGGACGCCTTCTCCTTCACGTCCACCTGCTGCACCTCGCCCTCCGCGAAGGAGACGACTATCTCCCGGCCGCGATTGTAACTGAGATTCGGGGCGCCGCGCCCGCCGCCTGACGGCGCGAGCTGGTAGAAGGCCCGCGCCGCCCCGGTCGCCGTGACCTCGCGCATCCGGGTCCGCTGGGCCGTGTCGCCCGGCACCGTCGCCGTGTCGAAGTGCGCGACGATCGTGTCGCCGGCGATCCAGTCCCGCTCCTCGGTCACGATCCGCGCCGTGTCGACGCTCGTGTACGCGATCGCGCGGCCGAGCGCATGCAGTTCGAGCAGCCGCTGCCCCGGCATGCGGATGTCGAGCGAATCGGCCTCCATCTGCTGCGCGGGGGCGTCGGCCTTGGCGCGCCCCCCCCATGCGAACACCCGCTGCATGAGCTGGTCCGCGAATCGCAGGTCGATCGTGTCGCTCACGAGCGTGAGCGAGTCGCTCACCACGCTCGCGTCCCCCGACGACCGCACGCGTTCGAGCCGCTGCTCGCGCGACCAGACGTCGATCTCGACGCCCACCATCGTGAACGGCCGCTCCCCGCGCCCCACGATCTTCGGCGTCCGCAGCAGCCGTGCGAAACCGCTCCCCTCGTCGAGGGTGGCCGAGTCGCCCGTGGCGATCATGTCATGCCGCTCGATCACGACCTTCCCCGAGGCCCAGACGAGCGAGTCGTTCACCGAGCGGATGACGTCCGCGGTGAGGTCCACGGAGTCGGACGGCACCGCCTCCCCCGGCTTGGGGGGACGCCGCGGCGTGGTGTCCTGCGGCGCCATCCGCACGAACGGCCGTCCCGGCGCCCGCCACGACGGCTGCAGGCGGAGGCCGGGCTTGGCGCGGAAGTAGTCCATCTCCGGCCCGTTGAAGCGCGTGCCGGTGTTGGTCCGCCCGCGCACGTTGCCGGTGGCGAAGAGGCGCTCCTCGTTGGTGTAGTAGATCATCCGGTCCGACTGCAGCGTCACGCGCGGCTCGCTGTAGCGGACCCGGTTGATCAGGATCAGCTCGCCACGGTCCTCGTAGTGCTCGGCGCTGTCCGCGAGCAGGCGGTTCCCCTGCCCCTCGCAGGTGGCGTCGACGCCGCCGCTCACGAACACCTGCCGCGTGCCCGCGGCGGTCGTGATGGTCCGCATGGACGTCACCAGTTCGCCGCCGCGCGTGACGCCGCGGAACACGACGACGCACGGCCGCCCCTCCTGCGCGCGCAGCGCGGCGGCCGGCGAGGTGGCCGGCCACCCGGCCGCGGCGAGGAGCAGCAGCGCGACGGACCTCACCCTTCGGGCACCCGCACGGCACCGCCGCGCCCGCTCTGCACCTTGAGGACCTCCACCGCGTTGAGGCTCGGGTCGGTGCGGAACCCGATGCCGCGCATCTCCTTCTCCCCCGGCTCGGTGAGCACGAACGCCGAGTCCGAGCTGATCTGGTTCAGCGACTGCGTGTAGCGGATCATCGGCGTCTTGAGGACGCGGCCGTCGACCGAGGTGATCACGACGTCGCCCCACGCCTCGAGCACGTTGTTGCGCGTGTCGAGGTTGCCGATCGCGCTCACCAGCGTGGCCTCCTTCGCGCCGGTCGCGCCGAAGAAGTCGCCGTGCACCACGCGCAGCGAGGCGCGCGTGTTCTGGTCGAGGAAGAAGGCCGTGTCGGCGAAGACCTCGGCGCGCAGCAGCCCGGCGTCGGTCACGAGCGTGCGGAACCCGAAGGCCACCTGGTCGGCCGAGTCGAGGAGCGAGTTGGCCTGGCCCGCCGCGGCCTGCACCTGCGACGACTCCGTGCAGGCCGCCCCCGCGACGGCCGCCGCGGCGAGCACGGCCATGGCGGCGCGCCGGGCCGCCCCGAGCGGGGCGCGCATCAGACCGCCCCCGCGCGCATCAGGTCGTGCAGGTGCACCACGCCCACGATCCGCTCCGCGGCGTCGAGCACCGGCAGCGCGACGATCCCCTTGGTCTCCATCAGGTGCACCGCGGCGCTGCCGAGTTCGTCGGCGTGGATCGCCTTGGGGGTCCGGGTCATCACGCGCTCCACCGGGATGGGGAAGATCTCCTGCTCCTGCTCCATGAGGCGCGAGAGGTCGCCGGTGGTGATCACCCCCAGCAGGCGCTGCTCCGGGCCCGCGACCATGCAGATGCCGCGCCGCTCCGCGAGGAGCACGATCGCGTCGCGCATGGTCGCCGAGGCGCCGAGGATCGGCAGCGCCTCCGTGAGCATCACGTCGCGCACGCGGAGGAGCAGCTTCCGCCCGAGCGAGCCGCCGGGATGGAAGCGCGCGAAGTCCTCGCGCTTGAACCCCTTCTCCTCCAGCAGCGCGACCGCGAGCGCGTCGCCGAGCGCGAGCGCGAGCGTGGTGCTCGTGGTGGGCGCGAGGTCGTGCGGGCAGGCCTCCTCGCGCACCCACCCGTCGAGCGCCACCGTGCTGTTGCGCGCCAGCGTCGAGGACGCGTCCCCGGTGATGGCGATGCACGGTACCCCCAGCCGCGTGAGCTGTTCCAGCAGCGGGAGCAGCTCCACCGTCTCGCCGCTCTTGGAGAGCAGGATCGCGACGTCCTGGCTCGTCACGATGCCGAGGTCCCCGTGCACGCTCTCGGTCGGATGCAGGAAGTAGGCGGGCGTGCCGGTGCTCGTCATGGTCGCCGCGATCTTGCGGCCGATCAGCCCCGACTTGCCGATGCCGGCGACGATCACGCGCCCGGTGGAGCCCTTGATGAGCTCGACCGCCCGCGCGAACGACGGGCCGAGCCGCTCGACGGCCACCCCGAGCGCCTCCTGCTCCAGGCGCAGCACGCGGCGGCCGCGCTCCACGATCCGGTCGGTGCTCATGCGACCTCCGAGCGGGCCGCGACGTAGCGCTCCACCTGCGTGTCCCACTCGCCGCGCGCGCGGAGCAGCGCCTCGCAGAACTCCCGCACCGCGCCGCTCCCGCCCGCGCGCGCGAGCGCGAAGGTCGCGTCGCGCCGGGCCTCCGGGGAGGCGTTCTCCACGCACACGGGCAGGCCCACGCGCCGCATCACGCCGAGGTCCGGGAGGTCGTCGCCGACGAAGGCGACCTCGCCCCACGTGAGGCCGTGCTTGTCCACGAGCGCCTGCACCGCGCGCACCTTCCGCGCCTGGTCGTCCTGCACGCAGTCGTCCACGCCGAGCTCCTCGGCGCGCAGCGCCACGCTCACGGAGACCCGCCCCGTGACGATCGCCGTGAGGATCCCGGCCTGCTGCAGCATCTTGATGCCGAGCCCGTCCTGGATGTCGTAGCGCTTGAGCTCGACCCGCTGGCCGGCCGCGTCGCCGAGGATGATGCCGCCGTCGGTGAGCACGCCGTCGACGTCGAAGCAGACGAGGCGGATGCGGCGCGCGAGCGCGGCGTCGAGCGGGGCGGACGCGGCGATCATCGGCGGGCGAGCGCCCACGTGGCGACGCACTTCTCGACCAGGGCGTCGAGCTCGTGCAGGGGGATCATGTTGGGGCCGTCGCTCGGTGCGTGCTCGGGGTCCGGATGGGTCTCCATGAAGAGCCCGTCGGCGCCGGCGGCGCAGGCGGCCAGCGCGAGCGGCGGGATGAACTCCCGCGCCCCGCCCGATGCGCCGCCCTCCCCCTTCCCCGGCTGCTGCACCGAGTGCGTCGCGTCGAAGATCACCGGCGCGGCGCAGGCCTCGCGCATGCGCGCGAAGCTCCGCATGTCCACGACGAGGTCCCCGTACCCGAAGAAGGTCCCGCGCTCCGTGACCGCGACCACGCATTCGCCGTCGCGCTGCCTGAGCGCCGCGGGGTACGAGGCCCGCACCTTCCGCACCGCGCCCGCCATCCCCTCGGGGTGCATCCACTGCCCCTTCTTGACGTTCACCGGCTTCCCCGTGGCGCCCGCGGCCTCGAGCAGGTCCGTCTGGCGGCAGAGGAAGGCCGGGATCTGCAGGACGTCCGCGACGAGCGCCGCCTCCGCGCACTGCGCCGGGAGGTGCACGTCGGTGAGCACCGGGAGGCCCGTGCGCTCGCGCACCCGCATCAGCGCCGCGAGCCCCTCCTCGAGCCCGGGGCCGCGGTGCGCGCCGGGGTTCGACCGGTTGGCCTTGTCGAAGCTCGCCTTGAAGATGATGCCGCCCGGCACCTTCTCCGCGAGCTTCGCGAGATGGTCGGCCACGCGGAACATGAGGTCGTCATCCTCGACGACGCACGGCCCGGCGATCAGGAAGAGCCGGTCGGTGGGGAAGGTCGCCGGCATGGCCTACTGGGCCTCGGCCAGCTGCGCCGACGGTGCCGTCGCCCCGCGCCCCTGCGCCGCGCGCTGCGCCGAGGCCGCGACGAACGCCGAGAAGAGCGGGTGCGGCCGCGTGGGCCGCGACTTGAGCTCCGGGTGGAACTGGCAGGCCACGTAGTACGGATGGTCGGGCAGCTCGATCATCTCCACGAGCGAACCGTCCGGCGAGAGCCCCGAGAGCCGCATCCCCTTCTGCTGGAAGGTCTCGCGGTACTGGTTGGAGACCTCGTAGCGATGCCGGTGCCGCTCGCTGATCTCCGGCTGGCCGTAGATCTCCGCCGCCTTCGATCCCGGCTTGAGGCGGCAGGCGTACGCGCCCAGGCGCATCGTGCCGCCCATGTCCTTCACGTTCTGCTGGCTCTCGAGCAGCGAGATCACCGGGTTGGAGCACTCCGGCGCGAACTCGCTCGAGTTGGAGTCGTCGATCCCGCAGACGTTCCGCGCGAACTCGATGATGGCGACCTGCATCCCGAGGCAGATGCCGAAGAACGGCACGCCCCCCTCGCGGGCCGCGCGGATGCACTCGACCATCCCCTCCACCCCGCGCACCCCGAAGCCGCCCGGCACCAGGATACCGTCGAACTGCGACGCGAGCTCGCGCGCCCTGGCCGCGTCCGTGAAGAGGTCGCTCGAGGTCCACGCGATCTCCACGCCGACGTCGTTGGCGATCCCGCCGTGGATGAGCGCCTCCTGCACGCTCTTGTACGAGTCGGCGTAGTCGGTGTACTTGCCCACGACCGCGATCCGCACCTTCCGCTTGGGGTCGATCACGCGGTCCACGAGCTGCTTCCAGGCCGTCAGGTCGGGCTCCCGCGTCTCCAGCCCGAGCTTGCGGCAGACCAGCTCGTCGAACCCCTGCTCGCGGAACGTGAGCGGGATCTGGTAGATCGTCCGCACGTCACGGCTCTCGATCACCGCGCCGAACTCCACGTTGCAGAAGAGCGCGATCTTGCGCTTCACGTCCTCGGC
>CAZPJF010000211.1:0-6428 GCA_964586095.1 uncultured Gemmatimonas sp.
CACGCGGTGCTGCACTTCGGCACGCACGGCGCGCTGGAGTTCATGCCGGGCAAGCAGGTGGGGCTGACCGACGCCTGCTGGCCGGACCGGCTGATCGGCGACCTGCCGAACGTGTACCTGTACGCGTCGAACAACTCCTCCGAGGGGACGCTGGCCAAGCGCCGCGGCGGGGCGACACTCGTGAGCTACCTCACGCCCCCGATCGCGAACGCCGGGCTCTACAAGGACCTCGCGACGCTCAAGGCGAGCCTCGACCGGTTCCGCGCGGTCGACGACGGGCACGCGGCCGTCGATGCGGAGCTGGCGGCGCTCATCCAGGCGCAGGCGAGCGCGCTCGACCTGTGCGCGGCGAGCCCGGCCTGGGGCGAGGGCCCCGAAGGCGGTCCGGTCGTGGGCGCCACGGGCCTCGCCGGCGCCGAGTCCGTCCGCGAGCGCCTGCGCGACGCGGTGGCGCGCGTCTGCACGAAGCTCCTCGAACTGGAGTACGCCCTCATCCCCCTCGGCCTGCACGTGGTGGGCGAGGGGATGGGTGCGCAGGCGCGGCACGACACCATCGCCGCGATCCGCGCGTCGCACGCCGAGGGGCTGGGCGACGCGGAGCTCGCCGCGCTCGACGCCGCGCTCGCCGAGGACCACGAGATCCCCGGGATCCTCCGCGCCCTCGACGGCCGCTACGTGCCGCCGGTCCCCGGTGGCGACCTCGTGCGGACGCCGAAGGTGGTGCCGACCGGCCGCAACCTCTACGGCTTCGATCCCTACAAGGTCCCGAGCGCCTACGCCCTCATCGAGGGACGCAAGCGCGCCGAGCTGCTGCTCGCGCGGCACCAGGCGGACGGGCATCCGTTCCCGGAGACGGTCGCCTTCGTGCTCTGGGGCACGGACAACATGAAGTCGGAGGGGACGCCGATCGCGCAGGTGCTCGCGCTGCTGGGGGCCGCGCCGCGGTTCGACGCGGTGGGGCGCCTCGTTGGCGCGCGCCTCATCCCGCTCGCGCAGCTGGGGCGTCCGCGGGTCGACGTGGTCTGCACGCTCTCGGGGATCTTCCGCGATCTCTTGCCCCTGCAGGTGCGGCTGCTGGCCGAGGCGGCACTGCTCGCGGCGCAGGCCGAGGAGCCGCTCGAGATGAACTTCGTCCGCAAGCACACGCTGGAGCACGTCGACGCGCTGGGCGGCGACCTCGAGAGCGCCGCGTTGCGCGTCTTCTCCAACGCCGACGGCGCCTACGGCTCGAACGTGAACCTGCTCGTCGAGACCGGCCAGTGGCAGGCGGAGGACGAGCTGGCGGAGCAGTTCGTGCGGCGGAAGTGCTTCGCCTACGGTGCACGGCCGGGCGTGCGCGCGATGCCGGCGCTCATGCAGCGCGCGCTCGGCGGTGCGGCGCTCGCGTTCCAGAACCTGGACTCGGTGGAGCTCGGGGCGACGGACATCGACCAGTACGTCGAGTCGCTCGGCGGCATGAACCGCGTGATCACGCGCGCGCGGGGAGGGGAGGTGCCGGTCTACCTCGGCGACCACACCGGGCGCGAGGGCCGGGTGCGGACGCTCGGCGAGCAGGTCGCGCTCGAGACGCGGACGCGGATGCTCAACCCCAGGTGGTACGAGGCGCAGCTCGCGCAGGGCTACGAGGGGGCGCGCAACATCGCCGGCCACGTCGCGACGACGCTCGGCTGGGCGGCGACGGCGGGCAGCGTGCCGGCCTGGGTCTACGACGACATCACGACGACGTTCGTGCTCGACGCGGCGATGCGGGAGCGGCTCGCGGCCGCGAACCCGCACGCGGCGTCGGGGATGACGCAGCGGTTGCTGGAAGCGCATGACCGGGGGTACTGGCAGCCCAGCGCGGAGATGCTCGCCGCGCTGCGCGATGCCAGCGAGGCACTGGAGGACCGGCTCGAGGGCGTGCAGGCGGTGGCGTGACCGACGGGGACGTCGGGGGCGCAGCGGCACGGACCCGGTGCGAGCCGGAACGCAGGCAGCAGGAGAGGCGCACGTGGCGAGTTCGATGGCATTGCCGGTGATCGACGGCCGGATCGATGGCGACGGGTCGGTGCAGGTCCACCTCGATCCCGACGACCGGATCACGGGGGCGCAGGTCTTCGCCGTCTACGGGAAGGGCGGCATCGGCAAGTCGACGACGTCGTCGAACCTGAGCGCCGCGTTCTCCAAGCTGGGGAAGCGGGTGCTGCAGATCGGGTGCGACCCGAAGCACGACTCCACGTTCACGCTCACCAAGAAGATGGTGCCGACGGTGATCGACGTGCTCGAGTCGGTAGACTTCCACTCGGAGGAGCTCCGGGTGGAGGACTTCGTCTACACGGGCTTCAACGGCGTGCAGTGCGTGGAGGCGGGCGGGCCGCCGGCCGGGACGGGTTGCGGCGGCTACGTGGTGGGGCAGACGGTGAAGCTCCTCAAGGAGCACCACCTGCTGGAGGACACCGACGTGGTGATCTTCGACGTGCTCGGCGACGTGGTCTGCGGCGGCTTCGCGGCGCCGCTGCAGCACGCGCAGCGCGCGCTGATCGTGACCGCGAACGACTTCGACTCGATCTTCGCGATGAACCGCATCATGGCGGCGATCCTCGCGAAGTCCAAGAACTACGCCGTGCGGCTCGGGGGCGTGATCGCCAACCGCAGCAAGGACACCGACCAGATCGACCGCTTCAACGGCCAGACCGGCCTCTCGCTCACCGGCCGGTTCCCCGACCTGGACGCGATCCGGCGGAGCCGCCTGAAGAAGTGCACGATCTTCGAGATGGAGGACTCGCCCGAGGTGCGCGCGGTGCAGGACGAGTACCTGCGGATCGCGACGCTGCTCGCGGCCGGCGTGCCGGCGCTGCCCGGCGCCCCGATGCGCGACCGCGAGATCTTCGACCTGCTGGGCTACGACTGATGCCGATGCCGCAGGCTCCGCGCCCCGACGGCTACGTCCGCACGCGCACGTGGCTCCACGACTACTTCGACCGCCAGGCGGCCGAGGCGTGGACCACGTTGACGTCGGACGCGCCGGTGAGCGGCGTGCGGGCGACGGTGCGCGCCGGGCGCGACCGGATGCGCGCCCTGCTGCTCGGCTGGCTGCCGACCAACCTCACCGGGGCGCGCGTGCTGGACGCCGGCTGCGGCACCGGTGCCGCCGCGGTGGAGCTGGCGCGCCGCGGCGCCGAGGTCGTCGCGATCGACCTCGCGCCGAGCCTCGTGGCGGTCGCGCGCGAGCGGGCGGCCCAGTCGTCGCTGCGCGGCCGGATCGACTTCCGCGCCGGCGACATGCTCGATCCCGCGCTCGGCGAGTTCGACCACGTGCTGGCGATGGACTCGCTGATCCACTACGACGGCCCGGACGCGGTCGACGCGCTCGCGGCGCTCGCGCCGCGCGTGCGCACGTCGATCGTCTGGACCTTCGCACCGCGCACCCCGCTGCTCGCGATGATGCACGCGGTGGGGCGCTGGTTCCCGCGCGGCGACCGCGCGCCGCGGATCGTGCCGGTGGCCGAGGCCGCGGTCCGCGCGGCGGTGGCGACGCGGCCGGCGCTCGCCGGCGTCGCGGTCGGCCGGACGCAGCTGGTGAAGAGCGGGTTCTACACCTCGCAGGCGATGGAGCTGACCCTCACCCCCCGGAGGATGCAATGAACGGATGGACGTTGGGAGCGCTGGCCCTCGCGGCCCTGGCCGCATGGTGGGCCCATCGACGCCGCCGCGAGGTGGCGTGCACGATCGCCCTCGAGTCGACGCCGACGCAGTTCCACGCGCACGTCCACCTCGAGGGCGTCGAGGTGAACGAGGGCGACGAGGTGCTGGTGCATGGCGCGCCGTCGCGGATCGCGCTGGGCGAGGTGCGCACCGTGGACGCGCGCGCGACGGTGCAGCAGGCGAGCTGGCCGCGCCGGGTGCTGACGCGCGTGCTCGGGACGAGCGGGATCACCGAGCTGTACGAAGTCGGATTCGAGGGCTGAGCCATGTATGACGCGACGATGGCCCCGCCCATGAAGGACGTGAACGAGAGCACCAAGGCCGCGACCGAGGACGCCGTCCTCAACCCGCGCTTCTACACGACCGACTTCGCCGAGCTCGACCGGCTCGACGTCGCGCCGATGCGGGCCCAGTGGGACGAGCTCGTGGCCGAGTTCCGGCGCGACCCCAACAAGGACCACTTCAAGCGGACGCCCGAGTTCGAGGCGTTCGACTGGACCGGCTGGGACCCCGAACTGCGCAAGGCGTTCATCGAGTTCCTCGTGAGCTCGGTGACGGCCGAGTTCTCGGGGTGCATCCTGTACGCCGAGGTCAAGAAGCGGGTGAAGAACAAGGACATCCGCGACCTCTTCGGCTTCATGAGCCGCGACGAGGGGCGGCACGCGGGGTTCATCAACCACACGCTCGCCGACTTCGACGTGGCGGTGGACCTCTCGTTCCTCACCAAGGCCAAGAAGTACACGTACTTCAAGCCGAAGTACATCTACTACGCCACCTACCTGAGCGAGAAGATCGGCTACGCGCGCTACATCACCATCTACCGGCAGCTCGAGCAGCACCCGCAGTTCCGCTTCCACCCGATCTTCAAGTGGTTCGAGAACTGGTGCAACGACGAGTTCCGGCACGGCGAGGCGTTCGCGGTCCTGATGCGGGCCAACCCGCACACGCTCGAGGGCGTGAACAAGCTCTGGATCCGCTTCTTCCTGCTCGCCGTGTTCGCGACGATGTACGTGCGCGACCATGCCCGGCTCACGTTCTTCCAGGCGCTCGGCTTCGACGTCGACGACTTCGACCGCAAGGTCATCACGCTCACGAACCAGATCAGCAAGCAGGTCTTCCCGGTCACGATCGACGTGGAGAACCCGCGGTTCTGGGCGCTGCTCGAGCGAATGCACCGCAACATGCAGGCGATCGCGGCGGGCCACGCGGCCGGCGGCCTCGGCGGCAGGATGCGCGCGACGCTGGCCAAGCTCGACAACGGCGTCACCTTCCTGCGCCTCATGCTCCTGCCGGCCAAGCACGCGCCGCTGCCGGCCAACGTCCGGCTCGAGCCGGTCTGGTGACCCGATGACCACGCCGCGCAGGGGCCCGTCGATCATCACCCGGACGGTGCAGCAGCTCGGGCCGCGGTGGATGCCGTTCGCGGACATCGCGACCGGCGACGTGCCCCTGTCGCGCTTCCTGCGGCTGAGCCTCTTCCAGCTCACCGTCGGGATGTCGACCACGCTCTTCTACGGCACGCTCAACCGCGTGATGATCGTGGAGCTGCAGGTGCCGGCGAGCATCGTCGCGGCGATGATCGCGATCCCGCTGCTCGTCGCGCCCTTCCGGGCGCTCATCGGCTTCAAGTCCGACACGCACCGCAGCGTCCTCGGGTGGCGGCGTGTGCCGTACATCTGGGGCGGGACGCTGCTGCAGTTCGGCGGGCTCGCGATCATGCCGTTCGCGCTCATCCTGCTCTCGGGGGACCAGTCGTGGGGACCCCGCGCGACGGCGTACGTGGGGTCGGCGCTCGCGTTCTTCCTCGTCGGCGCCGGGGCGCACACCGTCCAGACCAGCGGGCTCGCGCTCGCGACCGACCTCGCGGACGAGGCCAAGCGGCCGCGCGTCGTCGCGCTCATGTACCTCATGATGCTCGTCGGGGCGACGGCGAGCGCCTTCGTGCTCGGGCGCCTGCTGCGCGACTACCACCCCGTGCAGCTGATCCAGGTGATCCAGGGCGCGGCGATGTTCACGGTGGCCTGCAACGCGATCGCGCTGTGGAAGCAGGAGGCGCGCGTGCGCGGGGTGGTCCCGTACGCCAGGGGGGAGCGGCGGCCGGCGTTCCGCGACGCCTGGCGCACGTTCGTGGCCGGCGGGCACGCCGTGCGGCTGCTCGTCGCCACCGGGCTCGGCTTCTTCGCCTTCAACATGCAGGACGTGCTGCTCGAGCCCTACGGCGGCGAGATCCTCGGGTGGACCGTGGCGCAGACCACGTCGCTCACCGGGATCGCCGCGCTCGGCGCGATCGTCGCGTTCCTGCTGGCCGCGCGGATGCTCGAACGCCGTCGCGACCCCGTGCGCGTCGCCGCCTACGGGGCCGTGGTCGGCGTCGTGAGCTTCATCTGCGTGATCTTCGCGTCGCCGATGCAGTCGAGCGGGCTGTTCGCGCTCGGGACGTTCCTGATGGGGATGGGCGAGGGGCTGTTCGCCGTGGGGACGCTCAGCGCGGCCATGGGGCTGCGGGATGCGACGCAGCACGGCATCGCCCTCGGCGCATGGGGGGCGGTCTACGCGAGCTGCGAGGGACTCTCGATGGCGACCGCCGGCGTCATCCGCGACACGCTCGCGGCGCTGGTGCGCGAGGAGCGCCTCGCCTACGCGTTCAACGACCCGAGCGTCCCGTACAGCGCGGTCTACCACCTCGAGACGCTGTTGTTGTTCGGCACGCTGGTGGCCCTCGGGCCCCTCGTGCGGTTGGTCCG
>CAZPJF010000212.1:0-6407 GCA_964586095.1 uncultured Gemmatimonas sp.
AGGTGCCGAGCCCGAGGTCGTTCACCTGCTGCCGCCACCACCAGACGAGGTCGCTGGTGCGCGTCACGCCGGGCGTGATCACCTCGTTGGAGAACATCCGCTGCGTGAGCTCCCAGACCAGCTCCTGCAGCCGCACGTAGTGCTCGGCCTCCTCGGGGAGCCGCGTGGCGATGAACTCGAGGGCGAGCGCCTCGGCGGGCTTGAAGCGCGCGGCGAGCGCGGGGCCGAGCGCCTCGGTCATGCCGTCGCGTTCGCCGGCGGTGAGGCCGTCGGTGAACGCGAAGGTGCGCGACACGTTGATCGCCACCACGCGCGGCTGCCGTTCGTCGAGCACCTGCTTGAGCACCTGCCACTGCTGGTCGCCCCAGAGCTCCGCCTGGCGCCCCCCCACGTCGCCGGCGACGGCGATGGTGGTGCGCCGCGCCTCGTAGAGCCCGCCCTGCGAGGTGCCGCCGAGCGCGATGCGCTCGACGCAGGAGCCGTCGCCCGGGTCGGTGCGGCCCGACGCGGCGCAGCGGTCGAAGAAGACGTAGATGGTGCGCCGCCGCGCGGCGAACGTGGTCGGCGAGACGAGCGACGAGAAGGTGGGGTCCTCGTTGTACTCGCGCATGGGGATGACCCACGCATCCACGCCGTGCTTGCGCATGAGCGCGGGGAGCACGGTCTTGAGGCGCCGCTCCAGCCAGCGCTGCTGGAGCGCGGCCTGCTCGCGCAGCGTGCCGAAGGGGCGGCGCGGCGCCTGCGCGGTGGCGGCGCCCGCGCCGAGGGCGAGCAGGAGGAGGGACCGGCGCAGGACGGCGGATCGCATCATGCGGGAGGCTCCGGGGGCGGTGGGGGTGTCGACGCGTGCTTGCGGGGCAGCAGCACGAGCCGCACGAGGGTGGAGACGAACGCGAGCACGAGCGCGAACAGGACGATCGCGACGAAGCGCACCGTCGCGATGCGGAGCGCCGACCCCTGCCAGTCCTCGATCGTCGCGGTGAGCGAGCCGATGCGCTCGAGCCCGGCGAGCGTGAGGCCGAGGCTCACCGCCACCTCGGTGGTGAGCTCGAGGATGGCGAAGACCGGGGCGCGCCAGGTCCAGGCGCGCACGGGGTAGTTGCCGAGGTGCAGCGTGGTGAGGAGGAAGAGGATCGCGACGCCGCCGAGGAAGGTGCCGCTGATCCAGAGCCAGCTGTTGCTCCACCCGAACTGCAGGATCGCGGCGCGGTAGAGCCGCAGGCTCGCGCCGGTGAGCACCGCCATGGCGAGGACGTTCAGCGAGAGGCGCCGCAGGACCGTGGGCTCCTCGAAGTGCGTCAGCACCATCGTCGGGCGGAGGAGCGGCATCGGCTACGGGCTCAGGCGGTGGCGATGCACTCGATCTCCACCCGGGCGCCGAGCGCGAGCCCGTTGGCGCCGAGCGCGCTGCGTGCCGGATAGCGTCCCGCCCGGAAGTAGGTGCGGTACACGGCGTTCATGCGGTCCCACTCGCGCATGTCGGCCATCATCACCGTGCACTTCACGACCTTGTCCATCGACGAGCCGACCGCCTCGAGCGTCGCCTTGATGTTCTCCATCGTCTGCCGCGTCTCGGCCTCGATGCCGCCCGGCACGAGCGTGGCGGCCGTGTTGGCATCGGGCGAGGTGGTGCCGATCTGCCCCGCGAGGAAGAGGAGGTTCCCCACGCGGGTGGCCGGGGAGAAGGGCCGCTGCGGCGCGCCGAAGGGCGTGAGGAAGACGGCGGTGTCCGCGCGCGCGACGGCGTCGGCGAGGCGCTCGGTGCGGCGCGCGCGGACGCCGCAGGCGCCGAACGCCAGGACGAGCGTGGCGGCGAGCGCGGCGCGGGCGACGCGGGCGGCGGTCACTTGAACCGGTGCCCGATGCGGGACCAGCGGATGTCGGTCAGCGCGGGCCATGGTCGATCCGAGTCATCGGCGTTCCAGGAGTAGTAGACGAAGAGGGGCCGTCCGCGGACGTTCTCGCGCGGGACGAAGCCCCAGAAGCGGCTGTCCTTCGAGTTGTAGCGGTTGTCGCCCATCATCCAGTACTTCCCCGGCGGCACGACGAGCGGGCCCCAGTCGTCGACCGTGGGCTGCGCCGGCGCGGCGCCGAAGCGCGACGCGGCGAGCTGCACGCGCTTCTGCCAGTCGAAGAGCGGGTCGACCGCGTCGCCCGGCGAGCCGGGGAGCGCGGCGGCGTAGCCCTGCCGCTGCGGGTCGCCGTTGACGTGCACCACGCCGCCGCGTGAATGGAGCGTGTCCCCCGGCATGCCGATCAGCCGCTTGACCAGGATCGGCGTCGGGTCCCAGGGCTGGTCGACCTGCAGCGGCGAGATGAAGACGACGATGTCGCCGCGCTGCGGCTCGGCGTAGCCCGGGAGGTTGATGTCCGTGAACGGGACGTGCGGCCCGAAGCGGAGCTTGTTCACGAAGAGCCAGTCGCCGACGAGCATCGCGGGCACCATCGACGGCGAGGGGATGCGGTACGCCTCGACGAAGAAGGTGCGGATGACGAGGAAGATCGCGAGGGTGCCGGCGATCGACTTGAAGCCTTCCCAGAGCTTCCGCGGTGAGGGGCCGCCGGCGCCGCCCTTGCGGCCGCGTGCGGCGGCGACGGTGCCGGTGGACTTGTCGGACTTGGGCTTCTTCGCGGCCACGAGGGAGGAGCTGGGGGTCACGGGGGATGGCACCCGGCGGGCGCCACGCACACGGAATCTGCCCTGCCGTGCCCCCGAATACGAGAGGGGCGCGCCTCGCGGCGCGCCCCTCCGGTCCAGCCGGCCCGACGACCCTTACTTCAGGTTCTTCGAGACGAGCTTGGTCATGTCGAACATCGACACCTGGCCCTTGCCGCCGAAGACGACCTTGAGCTTGTCGTCGGCGTTGATCATGCGGCGGTTCTTCTTGTCCTGCAGGCCGTTCTTCTTGATGTACGCCCAGAGCTTCTTGGTGAGCTCGGTGCGCGGGAGCGGCGACGCGCCCACGACGGCGGCGAGCTTCTCGTTCGGCGTCACCGGCTTCATGAACGCCGCGTTCGGCTTGCGCTTCGCGGCCTTCTTCTTCGGCGCGGCCTTCTTGGTCGCCTTCTTCGCGGCCTTCTTGGCGGTCTTCTTCTTCGCAGCCATTCGAACAGTCTCCTCGAGAGGAAGTGAGGATCGCGCGGTGCTTCGCCCGGTCGAGTCGTGCGCGATCTGCCCTCGAAAGTAAGGCGGTTCCCCTCTGGCGCAATAGGGCGCTCCCTCTGGGGCGGGGCGATTCTCCCTCTGGGGCGGCGCGATTCTCGCTCGGGGGAGGGGCGATTCTCCCTCGCGGGAGGGCCATTCCTCTCCTCGCGGGGAGGGCCGTTCCTCCCCGCGGGACGGGCATTTCTCCCTCGCGGGACGGGCGTTCCTCCCTCGCGGGAGGAGCATCTCTCCCTCGCCGGAGGGGCGTGCCGCCCTCTGGCGTGCGCCGATCCTCCCGCTCGCGCGAGGCGTTCCCCGCGCGGGACCGCCCGCGCGCGCCCCGCGGCGCGCACCGCTCACGCCGCCAGGAATCCCTCCAGCAGCGCGATCATCCGCGCGTCCGCGGGGTCGGCCGTCGCGTCATCCTCCACGACCGTCTCCCGCTCGGACGGCGTCTCGAGGATGAGCGGCACGCCCGCGGCGAGCGGATCGCGCACGAGCCAGCGGAACGCGTCGGCGCCGATCATCCCATCGCCGAGGAGCGCGTGCCGGTCCTTGTTGCTCCCGAACGGGTGCTGGCTGTCGTTCAGGTGGAAGAAGGCCGGCGGCTCGCCGATCACCTCGACGAAGCGCGCGAGCGTCGCGCGCTGCGCCTCGGGGGTGCTGTGGATGTCGTGCCCCGCGGCGAAGAGATGGCAGGTGTCGAGCCCGTACCCCGTGCGGTGGCGCCACTCGGGCGGCACCTGGGCGAGCATGAGCGCGATCTCCTCGGGCGTGCGCCCCATCGTGCGCCCCGCCCCCGCGGTGTTCTCCACCAGCACGCGCGTGCCGGCACCCTCCGGCACCGTCTCGAGGGCGTGGCGGATGGCGCGCCCCACGCGCACCGCCGCGTCGGTGGGGTCGGAGTCGCCCGCCGAGCCGGGATGGAAGCAGCAGCCCCACGCGCCGAGGACGCTCGAGCGCTCGAGCTCCTTGGCGAGGCCGGCACGCGCGCGCAGCGCCTTGGGCTCCTCGGGCGATGCCGTGTTGAGCACGTACGCCGCGTGGACGAGCACGTGGCGGCGCGCGATCCCGGCGGCGTCGAGCGCCGCGTGCACCTGGGCCGCCCGGTCGGGCTTGAGCCCGACCTTCTCGTTGTAGTAGGTGGGCGGCGCGGTGAAGACCTGCAGGGCGCGCGCGCCGGCGGCGGCGGCGCGGCGCACGGCCATCGGCAGCCCGCCGTCGTCCGCCGGGTGCACGCCGAAGAGGCGCGTCGTCATGGCTTCTTCCCCTTGGGGAGCGGGGTCATCGGCTTCAAGTCGACCATCTGCTGGCCCTTCACGTACTCCACCGAGCGCGGGTCGTCGAGCGCGTTCAGCCGGCGGATGACCTCGGCGATCCGCCGCGCCTGCTCGTCGATGACCTTGAGGCTCGCCGGCACCTCGTCGTCGCGCAGCATCCCGCTCGCGACGAGCGCGCTGTTGGTGAGCAGCGCGGCGAGCGGGTTGTTGATCTCGTGCTGGATGGCGAGGGAGAGCTCGCCGATGCCGGCGAGATAGCGCGCCTTGCGCAGCTCCTCCTCCGCCGCGCGCCGTGCCGCGGCCGACTCCATCCGCCGCTCGGCGATGCGGAGCCGCGCCGCGATGTCCTCCGGCACGACCGGCTTCGCGAGGTAGTCGTCCGCGCCCGCGTCGAGCACCTGCTCGAGGCTGTGCATGCCGCTCTTCGCCGTGATCACGAGCAGGTAGGCGTGCTGGCCCTCCGCACGCGCGCGGATGCGGCGGCAGACCGCGAGGCCGTCGAGGCCGGGCATCTGCCAGTCGAGCACCACGCACGGGGCGGGCGCCGCGTCGAACGCCGCCCAGACCGCGGCGCCGTCGGCGAAGGCCTCCACGTCATGCCCGTGCGCCGCGAACACGGCCGCGATCAGCTCCCGCATCAGCTCGTCGTCGTCCGCCAGCAGCACGCGCATTCGGTCGGTCCTCACCAGGCCAGGGTGCCCTGCCGCATGACGACGCGCGGCACGCCGCCGCCACGTTGCGTCGCCGTCCACGCCACCGCCACCCGGTCGCCGCGGACCGCCACCCGGGGACCGCGCGCCTCGCCGGCCTCGTCCGACGCCGGACCCCGCGCCTCGAAGATGTGGCCCTGCGTCCGCGACACCGCGATGCCGAGGCGCGGGAGGCGGCTGTTGGGATCCTCGTACACGACCACCACGGTGTCGCCGCGCGAGGCCACCGCCGCCACCGACGGCCGGTCGCCGTAGACGATCGGCACCGGCTCGTGGAAGAGCGCCCCGCGCTCCATCGAGTGCGTGAAGAAGAGGCCCGCCCCCTCCCGCGCATCGAGATGATACGCGAGGTGCACGTACCCGTTGAGCGAATCGGCGGCGAGGAAGGGCACCGGGCGGGCACAGCCGGCGCGCCCCACGTCGGTGGAGTCGGCGGTCACCGCCGCGCGCCAGGTGCGCCCGCCGTCGAGCGAGCGCGCCACGCGGAGGAGCACGCTCGAGTCGGGCCGCACCGTGAACCAGCTCGCGAAGGCCTCGCCCCCGAGCGCCGGCACCGCGCGGCGCGTCGCGACGCACTGCGCCGGCTCCTCGGGCCAGGTGGCGGGCTCCCACGCGGCCACGAGTGACGGCGTGCCGTCCGGTGCCAGCGCGAGGCGGAGGGAATCGTCGAGCGCCCCCGCCGTGCGCGTGCGGGCCTCGTCCCAGCGCACCGGCTCGGGCACGCACGCCGTGAGCCCGAGGAGCGCCGCCGCGAGGGGCACGGTCGCGCGCCACGCGGACCCTCCGCGCACGGCGGCGTGGGTCGCGGGGACGGAGCGGGGCCGCCGGGGGAGTCGCACGCTGAAGTATCGCCCGGCGCGGGATTAGATTTCCACCTCGACCCTCCACTCGCCCCGAGCCATGACGACCTTCTCGCCGAGCGGCATCCGCCAGCTCCCGCCGCACGTGAACGAGCCCATCAAGGGCTACGCCCCCGGCAGCCCCGAGCGCGCGGCCCTCCAGGCCCGCCTGACGGCCATGGAGTCGGAGTGTCCGGAGATCCCGGTGGTGATCGGCGGCAAGGCCATCCACACCGGCGACCTCGGCAAGGCCGTCTCGCCGCACAAGCACGGCCATGTCACCGCCACCTACCACAAGGCCTCGCCCGAGCACGTGCGTCAGACGATCGCCGCCTCGCGCGAGGCGTGGCGGACGTGGAGCGAGTGGACCTGGGAGCAGCGCGCCGCGGTCTTCCTCAAGGCGGCCGACCTGCTGGCCGGCCCGTGGCGCGAC
>CAZPJF010000213.1:0-6405 GCA_964586095.1 uncultured Gemmatimonas sp.
CCCGAAGCGGACGACCGCGACCTCGTCGACCGACTCGCTGACGACGAGCGCGCGGTAGTCTCGGGCGGGCGGCGCGCCCGGCGCCGCGGCCGCCGGCGCGGACTGCGCACCGGCGGCCGTGGCGACGCACGCGAGGGCGAGGAGCGCCCGAGCCGTCATGGGACGACGTTCGACTTGGGCTCGATGCGCACGATCCAGAGCCCGTTGTACATGTCGTTGACGTAGGCGAGGCCGTCGCGCACCACCACGCCCCAGGTCATCGCGGCGTTCTTCACGAAGCCCTGCATGTCGGCGGTGTTGAGGTGGCCGATCTCGCGGCCCTGCGCGCGGAGGTCGCCGCGCAGCTCGCCCGAGACGTCGAACACGCGGAAGCCGCCGTTGTACGCGCCGATGTAGAGCGTGTCGCCCGCCACCCAGACGTTGTGCACGCCGCCATGCTCCGGCTCGTAGAACGCGACCGACTTCGGCTTGGTGACGTCCGACACGTCCACGACCTGCAGCCGCCCGTAGGCCCGCCCCGCCGCGGCGTCCTTCGCGCCCTTCACCCCGCTCGCCGGGAAGACCTCGTCCGCGATGAACACGTAGTTCCGGTGGCGCCAGGCGGTGTGCGTGCCGCGGATGAAGCCCGGGCCGCCGTCGGCCTCGACGGTGCGGTAGAGCGCGTTGAGGTCGTACTTGAACTGCGACACCAGCACCGGCTTGGACGGCGTGCCGCCGCGGATGCCGTTGCCGACGTCGAGGATCACGAGCCCGTCGTTCCACCAGGAGCCGTAGAGCAGGCCGTCCTGCACGTCGATGTCGTGCAGCGTGCGGCCCTCATCCGGCCGGTTCTCGGTCTTCCACTGCGCGACCTCGCGCGGCTTGGCCGGGTCGTCGATGTTCAGCACGTGCAGCGCGCCGGTGCCGTCGTTCGTGAGGAAGACGTGCTGGCCGTGCTTCGGGTCCTTGTAGATGAACGACGAGTGCACGCCGGCCGTGACGCCCTCGGTGAACTCGCTGATCGGCTTCGGGTGGAGCGGGTCCTCCAGCGACGCGAACACCACGCCGTTCTTCCGGTCGGCCGCGCCCTCGCGCGTGAACACGAGGAACCGGCCATCGGGCGTCGTCATCACGTCGTTGATGCGCCGCGTGTTGGCGACGATCGAGTCGGTGACGACCGGGCTCGCCGGGTTGGAGATGTCGATCGCGTACAGCACGTCGCCGCCCGAGCCGGAGCCGAGGTAGGCGACCTTGCCGTTCGGGTGGATCCAGACCTCCTCGGTCGTGAACCGCGTGCGCGGCAGGCGGCCGACGACGCTGAGCGGGCGGCGCACGTCGCGCGGCGTGAGCGTCACCGCCGCCTCGGCGGTGCGATTGCCGAGCGAGGCGGTGACGGTGTACTCGCCCGCCTCGTAACCCACGAACGCGCCGCCGTCGTCCACCAGGCCCTGGCCGGGGTTGAGGCTCCAGACCGGCGTGAGCCCGTCGACCACCTTGCCGGTCGCGTCCTTGGCCACCGCCTGGAAGCGCACCACGTCACCCGTGCGCGCCTCGGTCACCGACGGCGTGACCGTGAAGCTCGAGAGGGCGACGTCGACGACTTGCACCGGGAGCGTCTGCGTGACGGCGCCCACGCTCGCGGTGATGGTCGCGCGCCCCGCGGCGCGCGCGGTCAGCACCCCGGCGTCCGAGACCGCCACCACCGTCGGTGCCGACGACTTCCACGTCACCTTGTCCTGCCGGCGGTCATCGATCCGCGAGTAGACCTCGCCCGCGAGCCGCAGCCGCTGGCCGCGCACGAGCTTGGTCGGGGCCGGCGTGATCGCGATCCGCGCCGCCGGGCCCGGCACCATCTTCACCTCGAACCGCTCGACCTTGGGCGGCTCGCCCTGCAGGATCCCCACCACCGCGACCGGCAGCGTCCCCGTGGAGCCCGAGGTCACGAGCCCCGACTGGTCCACGTTGCCCTCGAAGTACGCGCCGACCTTGTTCCAGCGGAACGTCACGCCGGGGATCACGTTGTTGTCCTTGTCGCGCGCCTCGGCCGTGAGGCGGAGCGTGTCGCCGGCGGCGACGACCTTCTGCACCGGCGAGACGATGATCCGCGCGATGCGCGAGGCGGGTTGCGCCTGGCCCGACTGCTGTTGCGGGATCGGCAGCTGCGCCTGGAGCGCGAGCGGCGCGGCGAGGAGCGGGAGGAGTCGCTTCATCATCGAACGAAGGGGCTGGAGGTGATCATCCGGGCCGCGCGGCGCGGCTGGCGCCGCGGAGCGCCCGCGGGCCCGGCGGGGTCTGGGGTGAATCTACCGCGAGGGGCACCGTGCGGGTTTCCCCCGCCGGAGCCGCGAGAATATTCCTACACCGGAACTCAGTGCAATGGTGCAGGATTCAGTCGTCCGCACGCCCCCCATCCCTGCATTCGGAGCCCGACCATGTTCAAGACCAATGAAGGCACGCTCGACCGCGTCCTGCGCATCACCGCGGGGCTCGTGCTGCTGGCGCTCGTGTTCGTCGGGCCCAAGACGCCGTGGGGCTGGCTCGGCATCGTACCGCTCGCCACGGGCCTGCTCGGGAACTGCCCGCTGTACTCGGTCCTCGGGATCAACACCTGCGCGGTGAAGCCCGCGACCAAGTAGCGCGGGCCTGCAGCTCGGGCCTGCAGCTCGGGCCTGCACCGCAGGCCTGCACCGCAGGCCTGACGCCGCCGCGACATCCGCGATGGGTCGACGCGGGACTTCCGCCCGAGGCGGGGCCTGACGAGGTTGCAGCAACGCCAACCTCATCGCCATGTCCCGCGCTCGTCCCTCGTCGCACGCGCCGTCCGTCATGATCCGGCGGCGCGCGGTCCACGCCGCGCTCGCCCTGGTCACCCTGTCCGCCGGCGCCTGCGCGCGCGCGCAACGGTCCGCCGGCGCCGACGAGCACCTCGCGCGCGCCCAGCGCGTGCTGCGCAGCACGCCGCTCGTCGACGGCCACAACGACCTCCCCTGGGCGATCCGCGAGTGGAAGGACGCCCCGCATGACGTGGAGCGCTACGACCTGCGGCAGCGCACCCCGGGGCACACCGACCTCGCGCGGCTCGCCGCCGGCGGCGTCGGCGGGCAGTTCTGGTCGGTCTACATCCCGGGCGACACGGCGACGCGCCGCCTCGGCTACGCCAAGGTGCAGCTCGAGCAGATCGACATCGCGCGCCGCGTGTTCGCCAGGTACCCCGAGCGCTTCGAGCCGGTGACCACGGCCGCCGGCTTCCGCGACGCCTTCCAGCGCGGCCGCATCGGCTCCGCGCTCGGCCTCGAAGGCGGCCACGCCATCGAGAACTCGCTCGGCGCCCTGCGCGCGTTCTACGACCTCGGCGGCCGGTACATGACCCTCACGCACAACCAGACGCTCGACTGGGCCGACGCGGCCGCCGACGTCGCGCGGCACGGCGGCCTCTCGCCGTTCGGCCGCGAGGTCGTGCGCGAGATGAACCGTCTCGGGATGCTGGTCGACCTCTCGCATGTGTCGCCCGGGACCATGAGCGACGCGCTCGACGTGAGCGAGGCGCCGGTGATCTTCTCGCATTCGAACGCCTTCGCGCTGGCGAACCACGTGCGCAACGTCCCTGACTCGATCCTCGCGCGGCTCCCGCGCAACGGCGGCGTGGTGATGGTGACGTTCGTGCCCGGCTTCACCTCGCAGGCGCTCATCGACTGGAACCGTACGCCGCCGGCGCAGCGCACCGGGCCCGCCCCGGTCGCGACGCTGGCGCAGGTGGCCGACCACATCGAGCACATCCGGCGCGTGGCCGGCGTCGACCACGTGGGGATCGGCGGCGACTTCGACGGGATCACCGAGGTGGTGCAGGGACTCGAGGACGTCTCCACCTATCCGGCGCTGCTGGCGGAACTCTCGCGCCGCGGCTGGAGCGAGGCCGACCTGCGCAAGCTCGCGGGCGAGAACGTGCTGCGGGCGTTCACCGAGGCGGAGCGGGTCGCCGCGCGCCTGCGCGCGGCGCAGCCGGCGAGCACGGCCACCATCCAGCAGCTCGACGCCGTGCGGCCCTGAGGGCACCCGGCGATCCCCGCGCGGGCGGGCCGCGGACGAGGCGCGCCACGTCCCGGCCGGCGCCGGCGGCCCTCCCCTACCGCGCGGCGCCCGTCACGCGCCGGCGCAGCCAGCCCCGGAGCGCCGTGAGCGTGGTGAGCGTTTCCGCCCCGATCTCGCGCAGCACCGCGTCGTACGACGACGCGCCGCTCCCGCCGACGACGATGCCCACGTGCGGGCCGAGTGCGCCGCGCAGGCGGCGGAGCTCGTCGGCGATCGCGGGGTCGTCGGTGGGGAACACGATCGACAGGGCGACCGCCTCCGCCTTCACGTGGCGCGCTGCCCGCGCCAGCTCCTCGGCGGGCAGGTTGGGGCCGAGGTAGACCACCCGCCACCCGTTGCCGCTGGCGGAGGTGGCGGCGAGCATCGCGCCCAGCTCGTGCACCTGGTTCGCGGGCGTGCCGACGAGCACCACCGGGGCGCCGCTCTGCGGCGCGCTCACCTCGCTCATCCACGTGAGCACCCGACGGATCGTCGTGGTCGCGAGGTGCTCGTTCGCCGGCTTCAGCTGCCCCTGGTGCCAGAGCGAGCCGATGGTGAAGAGCAGGGGGCCGATCACCTGGTCGAGCACGTCGTCCGACGGGAGCCGGAGCGCCGCCGTCCGCAGCGTCTGCTCGAGCGTGTAGGCGTCGAAGCGCTCCACCGCCATGAGCGCCGTCGAGAGGAAGATCTCCGAGGCCGGGCCGTCACCGCTGGGCGCGCGGTCGAGCGCGGCCGCGCGCTCGACGGCCTCGATGATCCGCTGCAGATCCTCGTTGGACTGCCCGGCGACCGTGCTGATCTGCCGTCCGTTGCGGGTCGCCCGCACCAGCAGCTGCAGGCGCTCGACATCGGCGTCGGTGTAGTGCCGCTGGCCCCCGGGCGAGCGCACGGGGGTCACGGCGCGGTAGCGCTTCTCCCACGCGCGGAGGAGGTCGGGCGTCAGCCCCGTGCGCTGCGATACCACGCGCATGGGGTGGAGGATGGGTGCGACGGCGGTCTCGCTCATGGCTTCAATATCTCGACAGAGGTTGTCACTGTCAAGCTAATAGTTGGACGAAAAGCAAACAGTGATACGCTCGACCTTGCGGATGGGTTCCCGCGGGTGGGATCGTCCCCGGCGTGTCCGTCCACACCGCCGACCTCGTGATCCAGCGCGGCACTCCGCTCGACGCGGACCGCTACGCCCGCTCCGCCGCCGACGCCTTCCTCGAGGCGTACCGCGACACGAGCGACCCCGAGAACATGGCGGCGCACCTGGCGCGCGAGTTCTCGCCCGACCGGCAACGGGCCGAGCTCGAGGACGCGCAGGTGACCGTGCTCGCGGCGGTCGAGCCCGGCGGCGAGTGGGCGGGCTTCGCGGCCATGCGGTCCGGATCGCGTGCGGCCGGTGTCGAGGGTGCGCGGCCGATCGAGATCGTGCGGTTCTACACGCGTCAGCGGTGGTACGGGCGCGGTGCCGCGGCGCTGCTGATGGACGCGGCCTGCGCGCATGCCGTGGCGGGCGGGCACGACGCGGTCTGGCTGCAGGTCTGGGAGCACAACGCGCGCGCCCGCCGCTTCTATGAGAAGCACGGATTCCGGCCGGCAGGGACGAAGCCGTTCCTGTTCGGCACGGAGTGGGAGGACGACATCGTCTACGCGCGCCCGCTCGCGCTGCCGCACGGGGCATGAACCTCGGGGCCGTCTCCGGCGTATCTTCTCCCGTGGCCGGCCGTTGGCCGGCCGGATGCCCACCTCCTCACAACCCGCCATCGATGCGTCTCCTCACCGCCCTCACGGCCGCGACCCTCGCTGCCTCCCCGCTCGCCGCCCAGACTCCGGCGCTCACCGCCGCGCCGAGCACGCGCGCGACGACCGTGCTCACGCTCAACCACCCGCGCGTGCAGGGCCAGCCCGCGCAGCCGCCGATGACCGTCAAGATCGACTACGGCCAGCCGCACGCGCGCGGCCGCGTGGTCCCGGCCGAGCTGCAGAAGGACGGCACCATCTGGCGCACGGGGGCGAACACCTCCACGACGCTCACGACCGACGTGGACCTCACGATTGGCGGCGCCGCGGTGCCGAAGGGTGCGTACTCGCTCTACACGATCCGGGAGAACGGCAAGTACCTGCTGATCATCAACCGGAACACGGGGCAGTGGGGCACCGAGTACGCGGCGGACAAGGACCTGGCGCGCGTGGAGCTCAAGGCCACGACGCTCCCCCAGGCGATGGAGTCGCTGCAGATCTCGCTGGTGCCGCCGATGCAGGGGCCGCCGGCGGGCGCGCTCACGATCGCGTGGGGCACGCTGCACCTCGCGACCACCTGGGCGCTGAAGTGAGTGGTGCGCGAGGCGCGCGCCCGCAGGGCGCGCGCCT
>CAZPJF010000214.1:0-6402 GCA_964586095.1 uncultured Gemmatimonas sp.
AAGAGCTTCGTACCTTCACGCCGGCACTGCCGGCAGCTGGGACCCGTATAACGCATGGCTCAGACCCTCCGGCGCTTGGGCGGCCGGCAGCCGTTGTGCGGGATCGGCGTCACGTCCTTGATGGACTTGACCGTGAGGCCGGCGGCGGCGAGCGCCTGGATCGCCGACTCGCGGCCCGACCCGGGCCCCTGGACCTTCACGTGGACGCGGCGCACGCCGAGGCTCAGCGCCTCGCGCGCGCACTGCTCGGCCGCGACCGTCGCGGCGAACGGCGTCGACTTCTTCGACCCCTTGAACCCGGCCTTGCCGGCCGAGCCCCACGACACGGCGTTGCCGTGCGCGTCGGTGATCGTGATGAGCGTGTTGTTGAAGGTCGCGTTGACGTGCGCGACGCCCTCGGCGTCCACGACCTTCTTGGTCTTCTTCCCGATCGCCATTACTTGGTCACCTTCTTCTTGCCCGCGATCGCGCGGCGCGGCCCCTTCTTGGTGCGGGCGTTGGTGTGCGTGCGCTGGCCGCGCACCGGCAGGTTCCGGCGGTGCCGGATCCCACGGTACGACCCGATGTCCATCAGGCGCTTCACGTTCATCGCGATCTCGGTGCGCAGCGCGCCCTCGACGCGGTACATCTTCTCGATCTCCTGACGCAGCTTGTTCACGTCAGCGTCCGAGAGGTCGCGGATGCGCAGCTCGGCGTTCACGCCCGTCGCCGCGAGGATCCGCCGCGCGAGCACGCGCCCGATGCCGTAGATGTAGGTGAGGCCGATCTCGACCTTCTTGTCGCGCGGAAGGTCCACGCCGGAAATACGAGCCATGGTCGGTTAACCCTGCCGCTGCTTGTGCTTGGGATTGCGCTTGCAGATGATCCGCGTCACGCCTGCACGCTTGACCACCTTGCAGTGCTCGCAAATCGGCTTCACGCTGCTGCGAACTTTCACGGGGACTCCAGAAGACCGGACGACGGATGACGGAACTGCATGCGGTTGCCCGATTTTCGGGCAGACACGCATTGTAGCGGGGCGGGGCCCTTGACACAAGGCCCGTGACCGACGTGTACGCATCGCGCGCGCCGCGGCGCGCGGGGTCAGCCGCCCAGGCTCCGCAGCACCCCGTCCAGGGTCGCGCGCGGGTCGGCCGCGGCGGTCACCGCCCGGCCCAGCACCAGGTACGCGGCCCCGTCCGCCGACGCCCGTTCCGGCGTCACCACCCGGGACTGGTCGTGAGCCGCCCCCCCCTCCAGCCGGATGCCCGGCACCAGCGGGGCGAGTCCCGGGAAGGTGGTCCGCACCGCCGCCACCTCGTGTCCCGAGCAGACCACGCCATGCGCGCGCCCCGCGCGCGCCACCCCCGCGAGGCGGATGACCTCGGCGCCCATCTCGCCCACCTCGCGGCCGAGCGCCACGCCAAGCCCCCGCGGGTCGAAGCTGGTCAGGACCGTCACGACCAGGATGCCCGTGCGGTCCCCCGCCCCCTCGACCGCCGCCTCCACCATGGGCGCGCCGCCGTACCCGTGCACCGTGAGCAGCGAGACGCCCATGGCCGCGGCGCTGCGCGCCGCCCCGCGCACGGTGTTCGGGATGTCATGGAGCTTGAGGTCGAGGAAGACCCGCTTTCCCTGCCCCTGCAGCCACTCCACCACCCGCGGGCCCTCCGCGGTGAAGAGTTCGAGCCCGACCTTCACGAAGTCAGCGCGTGGGCCAAGCCGGTCGACGAGCGTCCGGGCGGCCTCGAGCGACGGCACGTCCAGCGCGATGATCGGCTGCGCGCGGAGCGGCGCGGCCCCCACCCCGGTCACGACGGCCACTCCAGCGTCCCGATCAGGTCGGCGAGGCGGGCGACGCCGTGGTCCGCGCACCAGGCCTCGAGGTCGCGGACGACCCTGGCCGGCAGCTTGGGGTCGGCGAGCGCAGCGGTGCCGATGGCGACGGCGCTCGCCCCGGCCACCAGGTACTGCAGGACGTCGTCCGCCCGCTGCGCCCCGCCGGCCCCGATGATGGGCACCGGCACCGCCTGCCGGACCCGATGGACCGCGAGGACCCCGACCGCGAGGAGGCCGGGGCCACTCACGCCCCCGCTGCCGAACCCCAGCACCGGCCGCCGCCGGACCACATCGATCACGAGCCCCGGCATGGTGTTCACCACGGTGATCCCGTCCGCCCCGGCGTCGACCGCGCCCCGCGCGACGTCGCCGATGCGCGGCAGCGTGGGCGAGAGCTTGACGAAGAGCGGCTTGCGGGTCGCGGCGCGCGCCCCGCGCACCACCTCCGCCAGGGCGTCGGGGTCCGCACCGAACTCCAGGCCACCCTGCTTCACGTTCGGGCAGCTCACGTTGAGCTCGAAGCCCTGGAACCCCGGCGCCGCGTCCATCCGCTCCACCACGCGCCCGAAGTCGCCCGCCTCGCGCCCCACCACGTTCACGAGCACGCGCGGGCGCCGCACATGCGCGGCGATCCACGGCAGGTCCTCGGCGAGCACCTGCGCCACCCCCGGGTTCGCGAGCCCGACCGCGTTGATCATGCCCCCCGGGAAATCGGCGACGCGCGGCGCGGGGGCGCCCTGCCGCTCCTCGAGCGAGACGGCCTTGGTCACGAAGCCGCCGAGGGACTCGAGCGGCATCACATCCGCGAGCTCGCGGCCGTAGGCGGCGGTCCCCGAGGCGAGCAGGACGGGATTCTGGAACGTGATCCCCGCGGCCTCGACCGCGAGCGCCGCGCTCATCGCTGCGAGGCGCGCGTGCGCCGGTCGTAGTGCTGGAGGTACTCGAGGGTCGCCTCGGCGAGGGCGCGTGCCGCGGCCCGCTGGCCGGCCTCGCTCGCCATCCACGCGGCATCCTGCTTGTTCGTCCCGAAGCCGATCTCGACGAGGACCGCCGGCATGTAGGCGCGCGCGAGCACGGCGAAGCCCGCCTGCTTGACCCCACGGTCGGGCCCGGGATGCGCGCCCGTGAGGTGCTGCTGGATGGTCGCGGCCAGGTCGCTGCTCTCGCGCAGGTGCTCGTTCTGCGCGAGGTCGGCGATGATGAACGAGAGGGGGTCGCCCTGCTTCGCGTCGACCGCCGGGGCCTCGAAGCGGACGACGTCGTTCTCCATCGCGGCGACGCGGCGCTCGTCCTCGGTGCGCGCGGTCGAGAGGAAGTACGTCTCGAAGCCCCGCGCCGCCGAGGCGTTCTTCCAGTTCGGATTGGCGGCGTTGGTATGGATGGAGATGAAGAGGTCGCCCTTCTGCCCGTTCGCGATGTGGCCGCGGTCGTCGCGCGCGACGAGGGTGTCGCGGCGGCGCGTGAGGTAGACGTCGAGCCCGAGCCGTTGCAGCTCCTGCTCGAGCTTGAGCCCGATGGCGAGCGTGAGCTCGGCCTCGCGCACGCGGCGGCCGTTCACGATGGTGCCCGGGTTCCCGGGGTCGACGCCGCCGTGGCCGGGGTCGACGACGACGCGGAACCGGCGCGACAGGCCGCGCGGTCCCGCCATGGACCCGCCGGGTGCCGGCTTGGCGGCAGGCGCGGAGCGCGGGGCGCTGGACGGTTCCCGCGCCGGGGCGGCCTCGGAGTCCCGGGGCGCCGCCGAGACGGGTTCGCGGGCCGGCGCGGGCGCCGGAACGACCGCCGCCGAGGACGACGGCGCTCCAGCATCGACCGCGCGGGTCGACGACGGCGCGGTGTTCGCGGCCACGAGCGCCGGTGTCGACGGCGCCCCGGGCGGTGCGGCCGGCGGCGTCGACCGCCGCGCGATCCCCTGGAACAGGCGCACTTCCCACCGCGTGCGGTCCCAGAGGATGCCGATCCCGAACCGTGGCACGATCTCGCTGAAGAGCTGCAGCGTCACGTGCGGCGCCCCGCCGATGCGGCGGACCGGCTCCAGCAGCGGCAGCGCGAATCCGTTGTACGACGCGAAGGGGAGGTCCTCGTGCAGTTCGAGCGTCGTGCCGTACAGGCCGAGCCGCCAGCGCCCCTCCCCCACGCTGTCGAGGGAACCGCCGAGGAGGCGCGCCATCAGCTGCGCGTCGACGAGGCCCCCGCCGTCGCTCGGGGCGAGGGCGACGACGGTGTCGCCCGCGACACCCTTCACGCGGATGACGTCGCCCGGCGGCCCGCCGAAGGCGACGCCGGCGGCGACGGCGAGGAGCGGCACGGCGAACGCGCGGGCGCGGCGCATCACCGGACCCGCAGCGCGCGCTGCATCTCGCGCTGGTCGTCGCGCTCCTTCAGGTCGGCGCGCTTGTCGTGCAGCTTCTTGCCGCGCGCCAAGCCGATCCGCACCTTCGCGCGTCCGTGCTTGAAGTAGAGGTCGAGTGCCACCAACGTGAGCCCCTTCCGTTCCACCGCCCCGATGAGGTGCCGGATCTCCTTCTGGTGGAGGAGGAGCTTCCGGGTCCGCGTCGGGTCGTGGTTGTAGATGTTCCCCTGCTCGTAGGGGGCGATGTGCGCGTTCAGGAGCCACACCTCGCCGTCCTTGACGACGGCGTAGGCGTCCCCGATCTGCGCACGGCCGGCCCGGAGCGACTTCACCTCGGTCCCGGTCAGCACCAAGCCCGCCTCCCACGTCTCGAGTATCTCGTAGTCGTGTCGGGCGCGCTTGTTCCGGGCGACGGAGACCGTCGTGTCGTCGGGCGCGGGCTTGGTCATCTCCCCGGGAAGAATGACGACTCAGCGTTGACTTGGGTATCCGCCGCCGGTACGTTTCGCGTCTTGCCGAAGTGGTGGAATTGGTAGACGCGCTGCGTTCAGGGCGCAGTGGGCGATAGCCCGTGGGGGTTCGAGTCCCCCCTTCGGCACTGGTGAGATGGCGGACGGCAGATGGCGGAGGGCAGGAAGCAACGGGCGCCCGCGGTGAGCGGCGCCCGTTCGTCGTTCCCGCCCCGCGCGCGGCCGAGCTCAGTGCCCGCTGCGGAGGACCGACGGCTTCACGTCCTCGGGGAGCGAGGCCTCGCCGTACGTCGCGCGCAGGAGGTCGGCCGCCTGGTCCGCGTAGCGCTGCAGGAGTTCGATCGCGTACGCGAGGGGCGCCCCCGCGGTGCGCGCGCCGTCGCTGGCGAACGCCAGGAGGCAGCGCCCCACCCGGTCGGCGGCCTGCACCGCGCCACCGCGGAGCGTCAGGGCTTCGCGGTAGGCGAGGAGGCGCTCGTTGAACTGGCGCTCCGCCAACTCGCGGCGATCGAGCGCGATGCGGGGGTCGGCGCCGAGGGCCTCGAGCACGCCGCGGGTCAGCTCGGCCGCGGTGCGGTCGTCCAGCGCGTCGCGCTGCGCCACGAGCAGGCCGAGCGCCGCCCGCGCGTAGCGCAGCTCCCACCGGGCATGGTCGTGGTCGCCGTTCGCCGCCGCATCCGCGAGCCACGCGACGTCGGGTTCGTCCGGCTCGCGCCGGAGACCCTCGACGACCACCCGCGCCCGGCGCTGCCGCTCGCGCGCCGCTCGCCACCCCGGGAGGAACGGGAGTGGCATCGCGCCCTCAGGCCTGGAGGACGGGCAGCCCGACGCGCTCGCGCACCTCGGGCTCGGCGTGCAGCAGGTCGGAGAGCCGGACCCCCTCGAGCGCATCGTCGATCCGCCGCTGGAGCATCATCCAGACCGGCCGGATGCTGCAGTCGCAGGACTGCGCGCAGCGCTCGGAGTCGAGGGGATGCGTCTCGCAGTGCAGGTCGAAGGTCACCAGCTCGGCGGCGGCGATGATCTCGCGCACGGTGATCTCGCGCGAGGGGCGCGCGAGGGCGTAGCCGCCCTTGGCGCCGCGCGTGCTCTGCACGATCCCCGCGCGCCGGAGCCGGAGCAGGATCTGCTCCACGTAGTCCCCCGGCAGGCGTTCGCGCGCGGCGATGTCCCGGCCGGTGACCGGCCCCTCGTCGGAGCGGCGCGCGAGGTGGAGCGCGCAGATGACGCCGTATTCGGCCCAGGTCGTGATTCGCATCGTTGGAAAGTTGCCCCTGTCGCCCCTATCGGGACAAGGGCGCTCGGGTCTGCTCGGGCGCGGTGCCCGGCACGCCGAGCTCCGTGAGGCGGCGCAGGTCGAGGACGCGGGCGGCTTCCTCCTCGCTCAGGAGACCCTCGCGCACCACGAGCGCGCGGACGGTCAGGCCCTCGGCGACCGCGCGTTTGGTCAGCGCCGCGGCCGCGGCATAGCCGATCCGGGGCGCGAGGGCGGTGGCGAGCGCCGCTGAGCGTTCGACCCAGTGCGCGAGCATCGCGGGATTGGCCTCGAGGCCGCGCACGCACCGCTCGTCGAGCACGCGCGCCGCGTTGCCGAGGATCTCGATCTCGGAGAGCAGCGCGTGCGCGATCACCGGCATCATGACGTTCAGTTCCAGCTGGCCATGCTCCGCGGCGGCGGCCACGGTCGCGTCGTGGCCGACCACCGCGAAGACGACCTGGTTGACCATCTCGGGGATGCTCGGGTTCACCTTCCCCGGCATG
>CAZPJF010000215.1:0-6375 GCA_964586095.1 uncultured Gemmatimonas sp.
CACCGCCCCGACCCGGTGTCGGTGATGCGGCAGGTGCGCGAGCGCGGCGTGAAGGTCGTGTCCATGCCGCCGTACCCCTGCGTCGCCCAGGCGGGCCAGCCGCCCGAGGGCGTCACCACGCCGAACGGGATGGAGTCGGCGGCGGTCCCCGTGACGGCGCCGGCGGTGTTGGTCATGCGTTCGATCGGCATCAGGTACGGGCTGCCCGCGGGGAAGCAGCGCGCCGTCGGCTGCCGGAGCACGCGCCGCACCGCGCCGATGTCGTAGTCGTTCATCTGGTTCATCGAGTCGACCGAGACCGCGGGATAGTCGCCGCTGCCGGTCCGCTGGATGACGTTGCGCGCCCAGTCCGAGCGGTGCACCGAGACGGGGAAGAACGACCAGCGTCCGTTGCGGAGGTAGAACGCCCCGCACTGCCGCTGCACCACCGCGTCGTCCCAGCGGTGGTAGATCTGCCACGCGCCCGCGCTGGAGTTCCAGCCGCCGTTCAGCGGGGCGTCCGCGCGGAGCCGCATCGAATCCACCCCGCTCACCGACGCCAGGTCGAAGACGCGCACGAACCCCTCCGAGGGCTCGATGACGGAGTCCTGGTCGGCGTCGAACGCGACGAACTCGAGCCGGCTCCCGCGGCCCGACCCGCTGACCGGCGTGAAGCGGAGGTTGGCGGCGTTCGCGAGGGTGTCGAGCCGCGGGAAGGTCGAGTCGCGCGGGAATCGGTGGCGACTGACGTTGATGCTCGATCCCGCGGCGTACGTCCCGGTCCCGGCGAGGGCGGTGATCGCCGTCACCGTGTCGAGGTAGAGGTTCGTGCCGCCCGAGTTGCGCCACGTCTCGTTGGTGTGCACGCGGCCGGGGACGACCCCGGGGCCGTGGGCGGTGCCGCTCGGGAACGACTCCGCGAACAGCGCGTACGCGGAGAGGCTGCGGCGCCGCAGGTCGACGCGCCGCACATGGCGCGTCCCCATCTCGTCGTACACCGAGGCGATCAGGGTGACCGACGGCGTCGTGAGCCCGCTCGTGTCGCCGGTGACCGCGGCGTACACGTTCACGCGGACGCCACGCACGTAGCTGCCGTCGTACCGTCGCACCGGCCATCCGGCGAGCAGCTGGACCATGCCGGTGTCGGGCACCGACCAGGTCGTGTCGTTCGTGAGCTGCGTCTGCGCGAACGCGATCCCCGACTCCGCGCCGTACCGGATCTCGCGCTCGCGGTCGTAGAACGCCGAGAGCAGTCCCGCGCTCGACGACATGAAGATCGCGGCGATCGACAGTCCCGCGATCGCGAGCGTCATCAGCAGCACGAGGATGAGGGCGGAGCCCCGCCGCCGGCGAAGGCGCATCATGGCAGGGTCACCGAGCTCGCGGTCGGCACGCTCGACGGCGCCCCGCCGCAGTCGACCGCCTGCACCGTGTACTCCCGGGTACCGAGTTCCGACGGGATCCCGCGGTCCCAGCGATACGTCGCGGCCCCGGTCGCGGTCACGGTCCCGAGCGTGGCGTAGTTCGTCGCGCCCGAGGCGCGCCCCAGCACCACGTAGCGCCGGACGTCGTTCGCGCCCGTGCCATCGTCCGCCGAGCGCGACCAGGTCAGCGTCACCCGGTAGGGCTGGGTGGCGGTGGACTTCGCGGCGACGACGCTCGAGGGCGCCCCCGGCGCGGCGCCGCACGAGGTGCCAAGGCGGGTCGCCGCGTTGCGGAGCATCGTGGTCCACCGCACCGTGCGCATCGTCACGGCGCCGCTCGCGCGGTCGCGGTACATGCCCGTCGCGCGGATCCCCACCGCCCGGATCGAGTCGACGGCGAGGGAGTCCCACGGCAGCGGGAGCCGGCCCTCCGCGATCGGCGCGAGGGCGCTGCCGGTCCACGCGAGATACGAGAAGAACGCGGAGTCCGCGGGAACCTGCAGGTTGCGCACCACGAGCGTGGAGTCGCGGCCGTTCACCCGGCGGAACAGCGCGTAGTCGTCCTCGCGGTCGCTGATCGTGTCCGGCAGCAGGAAGAACGTCACGGTCTCGAACCGGCTCCGCGCGCCCGCCGCGTCGAGGTAGTCCTGCGCCGGGTAGTCGCGCGCGGTGCCGGGCAGCGTCGCGGCGTCGGCGGGTGCCCACGACTCCGTGAGCGAGGCCGGCGCGCCGGCCTCCACGCGCACCGCGCCCACGTCCGTCGAGTCCGAGGCGAGCAGGTTCACGTTGAAGGCCACGGCCATCGGCCCCGCGAGCACGAGCAGCGGCTGGCCGGCCACCGCGCCGGCGAGGCGGAGGTCCTGGTCGACCGCGCGCTGCGCGTACCGCGCGACCTGGTCCGCGTCCATCCGGCCGGCGGCCGCGCCCAGCGCGCGGGTCTGCGCGCGCACGAAGGGCAGCGTGATCGCGAAGACCGCGAGGGTGAGCGTCATCGCGACCATGATCTCGACCACGGTGAAGCCGTGCCGCGCCCTCACAGGTCCGCCGCGAGGTAGATCGACTTCACGATCGGCCGCTTGAGCTCGGGCGACGTGATCGTCACGGTGACGATGGTGTAGTCGAGCGTCGAGGTCCGGGTCCGCCCGACCTGCGTGCGGCGGGTGAAGCCCGCGTAGCCGGCCATCGACGGGTCCGACGCCCCGGTGGACGTCTCGGTCGAGTTGTGGAAGGTCTCGACGAGCGTCGTGTAGGTCGGATGCGCCCGCACCCGCTCGAGCCGCGCCGCCGCCAGGTCGCTGGCGAGCGCCACCACGGCCGAGTCGCGCGCCGCCCGCGTGAACGCCTGCCCGAAGCGCGACATCGCCAGCATCACCCCCGAGAGGATGACGATGGCGAACATCACCTCGATGATCGTCATGCCGGGCCGGGCTCGGAGCGCGCGCATGCGTCGAAGTCTATGGGAGGCGGGGAGGCGGTCCAGTCATTACCATTGACGCGGAGGCCCCCGGGGGTGTCACATCGTGACAAGCTCGGGATTCACGCGTCCTTGCTCCGTGGGAATCGGTGCACGAGCCGTGCCGCGCGAGCGGCCGGCGCGCCGGTCCCGACCTTCCGCCCAGGAGACCCCCGTGGCCGCGATCGCCACCATGCTCCCCGATGCCCGCGCCCTCGCCCGCGTCAACGCCGCGGTCCAGGGCGAGCATCGCCTCGTCCACTGCCGCAACTGGGTCGAGCTCGAGGCCGCGTGCCGCGACGAGGAGGTGTCCCTCGCCATCGTCGACCTGTTCGCGGACGGCCAGAGCCACTTCGACGTGGTCCGCCGCCTCAAGATGCGCGCCGAGCGCCTCACGCTCGTCGCCTACGTCACCCTCACCACCGAACGCGCGCGCGACCTCTTCGACGCCGGCCGCGCGGGCTTCGACGGCCTGCTGCTCCTCGGCCAGGACGACACCCCCGCCGCCTTCCGCGCCGTGCTCGAGCGCGCCACCGCGCGCAGCGTCGCCTCCCTGCTCCGCCCGCACCTCGCCGGCGTCCCGCCGGTGGTCCGCGACGCCGTCATGGTGGCCGTCACCCGCGCCCACCTGCGCCTCACGTCGCATCGGCTGGCCGAGATCTGCGGCACCCCCAAGCGCACGCTGCTCGCCGCGCTCGAGCAGAACGGGTTCCCGCCGCCACAGAAGCTCCTCGCCTGGGGCCGCCTGATCGTGGCGGCGCAGATGCTCGAGGACCCGAACCGCTCGGCCGATTCGGTGGCGCGCCTGCTCGACTTCCCGTCCGGCTCGGCCTTCCGCAACACCTGCCAGCGCTACCTCGGGTCCACGCCCCACGAGATCCGCGCCAAGGGGGGCTCGACCTGGGCGACCGAACGCTTCCTCGCGACGCTCATGACGGACACGCGCCGGCGCTGACCGTCAGTTGTTCCGCTGCACCCAGCTGCCGCCGCCGCGCGACCAAAAGCCGGTGCGCGCGGTGGCGCCGACGATCGTCATCGCCCGGAAGTCCTCGGGCCGCTGGCGCGGCGAGCCGATGTAGATGACCGCGTCCCCCGACACCGAGCCGTTGGGGGCGATCCGGATCGTCCGCTGCTGCGGGTTCCCGGTCTCGATCACGCCCGGCCCCGTCATGTAGGTCGCCGGCACGCCATCGATCGTCTCCGGCGGCGCCTGGAAGCGCGCCCCGTCCGCGAGCGGCCGGTACCGCACCGAGTCGCTCGCGTCCATCACGCCGTCGTTGTTGAAGTCCTGCAGGATCCGCAGCCGGTGGGCGTTCGCGTCGAACATCACCTGCACGTTCACGTTCTTCGTGATCGCCGTCTGCTGCGCGCCGATGATGGCGTTCTGCATGAGCCGGATGTTGGCGTCCATCCGGTAGCCCCACCAGCTCACGCGCGTCACCGCGAAGCCGGCGATGATCCCGATGAGGGCCATGACCATCAGGATCTCGATGAACGTGAAGCCGCGGGCGGGGCGCGTGGGGACCATACGCCCAATTACGCCCGTCCACGGGCACAGGTCACGGCACCCGGCACCACGCGTGCGCGCGCGCGACGCCAGGGCACGGGCGCGTCGCCCGCGCGACTGGCCCGGCGCACCACGGCACCGTACGATTCGCCGATGCTCGTCGTCGGTCTCACCGGGAACATCGCGGCCGGGAAGAGCGCCGTGGCCGCGTTGCTCGCCGGGCACGGCCTCCCGATCGTCGACGCCGACCGCCTCGCCCGGGACGCCGTCGCGCCGGGCACGGCGGCGCTCGCGGCGATCGCCGCGGAGTGGGGCCGCGGCATCCTCACGCCGGACGGCGCGCTCGACCGCGCCGCCCTCCGGCGCATCGTCTTCGCGGACCCGGCCGCGCGCCGCGCGCTCGACGAGATCGTGCACCCGGCGGTGGCCCGGCTTCGTGAGGAGGCGGTCGCGCGGCTCGCGGCCGCCGGCGCGCCGATCGTCGTCTGCGACATCCCCCTCCTCTTCGAGGCCGGGCTCACCGCCACGGTCGACCGGATCGTCCTCGTCGACGCGCCCGTCGCGCTGCGGCGCGACCGCCTGCTGCGCGACCGCGGCCTCGCACCGGAGGAGGCGGACGCGATGATCGCGGCCCAGTGGCCCGCCGAGCGGAAGCGCGCCGCCGCGCACGACGTGATCGAGAACGACGGCAGCCGGGAGGCGCTCGCACGCGCGGTCGATGCCCTCGTCGCGCGGCTGCACGCGGACCCGCGCGCCGCATCGCGCCGCCCCACGGCGAGTCAGCTTGACCCTGATTCGCGCCCCGGGTAGCCTTCGACCCGACGGCCAGCCGTCCCCTTCCCCCCTCGCCCAGCCCGGAGCCACGCGTGTCGTCGATCCCGCCGGACCTCCTCTACACCACCGACCACGAGTACGTGAAGAAGACCTCGGATCCGAGCGTCGTCCTCGTGGGGATCACCGACTACGCGCAGGGGGAGCTCGGCGACATCGTCTTCCTCGACCTCCCCGCCGCCGGGAAGAAGGTCGCGCACCACGACGTCTTCGGCACGGTCGAGGCGGTGAAGGCGGTCTCGGAGCTCTTCTCGCCGCTCGCGGGCGAGGTGGTGGAGGTCAACGGCAAGCTCGACGGCGAACCGGCGCTCGTGAACACCGATCCCTATGGCGACGGGTGGATGATCAAGCTGCGGGTCGACCCGGCGGCCCTCGGCGGCCTGCTGGACGCGGCGGCGTACAAGAAGCACCTCGGCGAATAGGCCGAGGCGCGGGGGCGGTGAACGGCGAGCGGCCTTCACCGCGATGGACACCGGCGGAGACAGCGAACGGCGGGGGGCCCGATGGCCCTCCGCCGTTCTGCGTGTCCTCCCGGTCGAAGCCGGCGCGGTCCCGCCGGCGCCCGCTCAGGCCGAGGCGTACTCCTCGATCGGCGGGCACGAGCAGACCAGGTTGCGGTCCCCGAACGCGCTCTCCACGCGCCCGACCGCCGGCCAGAACTTCCGCTCCCGCACCCACGCCAGCGGGAACGCCGCCCGCTCGCGCGAGTAGCCGCGCGCCCAGCCGTCGCTCAGCGTCACCTCGAGGGTGTGCGGGGCGTGATGCAGCGGGTTGTCCTCCCTGCCGAGCACCCCCTGCTCGATGTCCGCGATCTCGCCGCGGATCGCGATCATCGCCTCGCAGAACCGGTCGAGCTCCGCCTTCGACTCCGACTCGGTCGGTTCGATCATCAGCGTCCCGGCCACGGGGAAGCTCACGGTCGGCGCGTGGAAGCCGTAGTCCATGAGCCGCTTGGCGATGTCCTCCACCTCCACGCCAGCGCTCGCCTTGAGCGGCCGCGTGTCGATGATGCACTCGTGCGCGACGCGCCCGTTCTTCCCCTTGTAGAGCACCTCGTAGTGCCCGCGCAGCTGGTGCGCCACGTAGTTCGCGTTCAGGATCGCGACCTTGGTCGCCTCGGTGAGGCCCTCGCCCCCCATCATGTCGATGTACATCATCGAGATGGGCAGGATGCTCGCCGA
>CAZPJF010000216.1:0-6356 GCA_964586095.1 uncultured Gemmatimonas sp.
ACTCTTTCCCTACACGACGCTCTTCCGATCTCGGCCCCACGACCATCGGCTCGCCGATGTACGAGGCCGGGATGGCCGCGGGCACGCGCATCGTGCGCGTGGGCGACCGCGACATCCGGACGGAGGAGGAGCTGCGCCGCGCGATCGCGGCGCACCGGCCGGGTGAACGCGTGCGGATGACGTGGATCGGACGCGCGGGCGAGGTCACGGCGACGGTGACGCTCGCGGAGGATCCCAACGTGGAGGTCGTCGCGTTCGAGGAGGCGGGGCGGACGCCGACGGCCGAGCAGCTGACGTTCCGCTCGCGGTGGGTCGGCAGTAGGCAGTAGGCAGAAGGCAGAAGGCGCGCCGGCGGCGACGCAAGGCTGGCGTCCCATCCTGCACGCGGCGAGAATCCACCGATGCTCCCCCCCACCCGGAACCACGTGATGCCCCGACCGTCCCTCCGGCTCGTCCGCGCCCTGCTCGGCGTCGCCGTCCTCCCCGCCGCGCTCGCCGCGCAGCAGCCCCCCGCCGACCTGGTCGTCACCAACGGCCGCATCTACACCGCCGACGGCGCGCGCCCGGTCGTCGATGCGATGGCGATCCGCGGCGGCCGCGTCGTCTTCGTCGGCGACCGGGCGGGTGCGAAGGCGCTCACCGGCGCCGGCACGCGCGTGCTCGACCTCCAGGGCCGCACCGTCATCCCCGGCATGACCGACGCGCACGCGCACGTGACCGGCCTCGGCCTCGCGCTGCGGAACGTCGACCTCGTCGGCACCACGTCGTACGAGCAGGTGATCGAGCGCGTCGTCGCGCGCGCGCGCACCACGCCCAAGGGCGAGTGGATCCTCGGGCGCGGCTGGGACCAGAACGACTGGGGCGACACGCGCTGGCCCTCGCACGAGGCGCTGTCGCGGGCGGTCCCCGACCATCCCGTCTTCCTCGAGCGCGTCGACGGCCACGCCGGGCTGGTGAACGCGCTCGCGATGCGGCGGGCCGGTCTCACCCGGGCGAGCACGGACCCCGCGGGCGGCGAGATCATCCGGGACGCGAACGGGGAGCCCGCCGGCGTGCTGATCGACAATGCGCAGGGGCTCGTCGAGCGCTCGATCCCCGCGGCGACCCGCGCCCAGCTGAAGGAGGCGATCCGCCTCGCGATCGCCGAGATGCACCGTTGGGGCCTCACCGGCGTCCACGACGCGGGGGCATCGGCCCAGGTCCTCGAACTGTACGAGGAGCTCGGCCGCGAGGGCGCGCTCGACATCCGCCTCTACGCCATGATCTCCGACCACGCGCCGACGATCGAGCGCTGGTTCGCGCGGGGCCCGCAGAGCGGGCTCCATGACGGGATGCTCTGGGTGCGCTCGGTCAAGCTCTACCAGGACGGCGCGCTCGGGTCGCGCGGCGCGGCGCTGCTCGAACCCTACGCGGACAACCCGCAGACCAGCGGGCTCCTCGTGTCGGCGCCGGCGCACATCAAGGAGGTCGCGGTGCGCGCGCTGCGCGCGGGCTTCCAGGTGAACACGCACGCCATCGGCGACCGCGGCAACCGGCTCGTGCTCGACGCGTTCGCGGCGGCGCTCGCGGAGGTCCCGCGCGCCGACCACCGCTTCCGCGTCGAGCACGCGCAGATCCTGCACGCCGACGACATTCCGCGCTTCGCGGCCCTCGGCGTGATCCCGTCGATGCAGGCCTCGCACCAGACGAGCGACATGTACTGGGCCGGCACGCGGCTGGGCGAGACGCGGCTGCGCGGCGCCTACGCGTGGCGGTCGCTCCTCGAGAGCGGCGTCATCATCCCCAACGGCTCCGACTTCCCCGTGGAGCTCGTGAACCCGCTGATCTCGTTCAAGGCGAGCGTCTCGCGGCAGGACGCCAAGGGGTGGCCCGCCGGCGGCTGGTACCCCGAGCAGCGCATGACGCGCGACGAGGCGCTCAAGTCGATGACGCTGTGGGCCGCGTACGCGGCCTTCCAGGAGCAGGAGCTCGGCTCCCTCGCTGCCGGGAAGCGCGCGGACTTCGTCGTCCTCGACCAGGACATCATGCGCGTCCCCGACGCGATGCTCCTCGACACCAAGGTCCTCTCCACCTGGGTCGGTGGGAAGGCCGTCCACGAGCGGAAGTGATCCCATGAAGCAGGTCTTCCTCATCCGCATCGCGCTGATCCTCGGCGTCGCGCTGTTCGCCGGCCTGACGCTCTTCCTGCGGTCGCAGCCCGACGCCGTGCCGGCGGATCCCGCGCTGCGCGAGCGGATCGCGCTCTTCCGCTACGTCGTGTGGGGCGTCTCCGCGTTCGCCGTGGCCTGGGCCCTCTTCTGGAAGGCGCGCGCCGAGTCGGCGGCGACCGAGCAGGGGGTGCACCAGAGCCTCATCATCGGCTGGGCCCCGGGCGAGGCGGCGGCGCTGTTCGGCATCGTGACGCACTACCAGGGCGGCCCCATCGCCACGATGGCGTTCGGGCTGCTGGCGTTCGTGGTGGTGCTGCTCATCCTGCGGATCCCGACGGAGTCCCGCTGATGCGGGTGGTCTCGCTCCTGCCGAGCGCCACGGAGATCGTCGCGGCGCTCGGGGGGATGGAGCACCTCGTGGGCGTCTCGCATGCGTGCGACCATCCGCCGCAGGTGGACTCGCGCGTGCGCGTGACGCGCACGGCGGTCGACGCCGACGCGGACCCCGGCGCCGTCGATGCGCAGGTGCGGGCGATCCACGCGGCCGGGGCGCCGCTGTACACGCTGCACGAGGAGCGCATCCGCGCGCTGCGGCCGGACCTCATCCTCACGCAGGCGCTGTGCGAGGTCTGTGCGGTGATGGAGACCGACGTGCGGGCCCTCGCCGCGCGCCTCTCGCCGCCGCCGCGCGTCGTGCCGCTGAGCGCGACATCGTTCGACGGCGTGCTCGACGACATCGTCGCCGTGGGCCGGGCGATCGGGCTCGTCGACGAGGCCACGGAGTTCGTCGTCGGCGCGCGCGCGCGGATCCGCCACGTGCAGGTGCGGCTCGCGGCGGCGGGCGCCCCGCGCCCGCGGGTCGCGGTGATCGAATGGAGCGATCCCCTCTTCGCCGCCGGCCACTGGGTCCCGGAGATGGTGGAGCGCGCCGGCGGCGTGGATGCGCTCGCCCAGCCCGGCACGCACTCCGTCGTGGTGACGCCCGAGGCGGTGCGCGCCGCGGAGCCCGACGTGGTGCTCGTCGCGCCCTGCGGCTACGACCTCGCGCGCGCCGTGGCCGACGGGGAGCGGCTGCTCGCGCGCGGGGAGTGGGCGTGGGCGCGCGCGCGACGCGTCTTCGCACTCGACGCGAACGCCCTGGCGAGCCGGCCCGGCCCGCGGCTCGTCGACGGCGTCGAGGTCCTCGCGCAGCTCCTCCACCCCACGCTGTTCCCGCCCGTCGACCCCGCCTTCGCGCGCGCCCTCACCTAGGTCCCTCCATGCTCACGCCATCGGCCATCGCCTTCCTCAAGCGGCTCCTCGACACGCCGGGTCCCTCGGGCTACGAGGCGGCCGCGGCGCGCGCCTGGCGCGAGGAGGCCGCGACCTTCGCCGCCGAGGTGCACGCCGACGCGCACGGCAACTCCCTGGCGGTCGTCAATCCGTCGGGCACGCCGACCGTCATGCTCGCCGGCCACATCGACGAGATCGGCGTCATCGTCACCTACATCGACGACGACGGCTACGCGTACATCGCGCCGATCGGCGGCTGGGACCCGCAGGTGCTCGTCGCGCAGCGGATCCGCTTCCTCGGCCGCGCGGGCGAGGTGCTCGGCGCGGTCGGCAAGAAGCCGATCCACCTGATGAAGCCCGAGGACCGCGAGAAGGCGTCCAAGATGACCGACCTCTGGGTCGACATCGGCGCGACGTCGCGCGCGCAGGCGGAGGCGGTGCTCTCCATCGGCGATGCGGGCGTCATCGACTCGCGCACGCTCGACTTCCCGAACGACCGGATCGTGTCGCGCTCGATCGACGACCGGATCGGTGCCTTCGTGGTGCTCGAGGCGCTGCGCCGGTACGCGGCCGACCCGGGCGACGCGCGCGTGGTGGCCGTCGCGACGACGCAGGAGGAGATCGCGTACCACGGCGGCGGGGCGCGCGTCGCCGGCGAGCGCGTCGACCCCAGCATGGCGATCGTCGTCGACGTGACGTTCGCGACCGACCATCCGGGGATCGAGAAGAAGGAGCTCGGCGACTCCAGGCTCGGGAGCGGGCCGGTGCTCACGCGCGGCTCCGTGGTCTCGCCGGTGGCCTTCCGGATCCTGCGCGACACGGCCGAGTCGCTGCGCATCCCGTTCACGCTGCACGCGGCCGGGCGCGAGACCAGCACCGACGCCGACGCGATCCACCTCGCGCGGCACGGCGTCGCGACGGCGCTGCTCTCGGTGCCGAACCGCTACATGCACTCGCCCAACGAGATGGTGAGCCTGGTCGACCTGGACCATGCCGCGGCGCTGATCGCGGCGGCGTGCAAGGCGGTCACCCCGGCAACGGACTTCACGGCGCGCTGAGCTCGGGGTCGCGCCGCTCCGCCGCGCGGGCCACCCGAGGCGGACCGGTCAGTCCCGGATCGCCGGCATCGACCCCGTCGTCGAGCGCCGCGACGCCTGCGCGACGAGGCGCACCGAGGCCTCGCGCACCTCGCGGTCGCGATCGTCCCGCAGCACCTGCACCGCCGCCATGGCCACGGGGGTCCGGATCGCGACCAGCGCCGTGCAGGCCTGGATGCGCAGCGCCGCGCTGCGCCGCTGCGGATGCTGTCCCTCGCCTTGCGCGACGGCGATGAGGAGCTGGACGGCCTCGGGCGTGCCGAGCTGGCCGATGGCGGCGATCGCGCCGAACAGCACTTCGCGCTCGGGTTCGCGGGCGACGAGCGCACCGAGCAGGGGCAGGACGCGCGGCTGGCGGCGCGCCGCGAGCGCGCTCACCGCCCGCGCCCGCACGCTCGGCGACTCGTCGGCGAGGGCCGCGCCGAGCGCCTCGAGCGCGGTCTCGCTCTCGAACCGCGCCAGCGCGGTGACGGCGGCCCGCCGCACCCCCGCATCGGGGTGCTGCAGCAGGTCGCCGAGCATGGGCTCCCCGCGCGCGTCCCGGAGCGCGCCCAGCAACCCTGCCGCCTGGGCGACGATCGAGGGGCGCTGGTCCCGCACCTGGCCGAGCAGCGCATCGTAGGTGCGGCGGTGGTCGCGGAGCGCCGCGAGGCAGGCCTCGCGCGCAGCGGCGCTCGGCGCGCTCGCCCACTCGTCGATCAGCGCCTCGGCCCCGTCCTGACCGAACCGGCGCAGCGCCTGCTGCACGCGATCGACCGTCACCGCGTCGCCGGCGGCCTGGTGCCGCAGCACCGCGAGCCGGCGCAGGAGGACCGGCCGGGCGAGGCGCCGGATGGCGTGGTTGAAGAACTGTCGGCGCTCGTCGGCGCCTTCGCCCTGCAGCGAGTTCCACTCCACGGCCACGAGCGCCGTGAGCGCCTCGACGAGGTCCTGGTCGCGACCGTGCCGGAAGGCGAGGTCGGCGACGAGCACGAGGGCGTCGAGCGCCTGGTTGTAGCGCGGCGTCGAGTCGGCGAGATCGAGCTCCTCGAGCGCCGTCGCGAGCGCGTGGTGCGAGGGCGTCGGGCGCGGGAGGACACCGAGTTCGAAGTCGGCGCTGGCGGACTCGACGGCCACGCCCCCCGCTGCCGGGGTGCCGACCGCCCGCGAACCCCGGGCCGGCGTGCCCACGGCCGGGCTGCCCGCGGACGGCGTACCGACGGGGCGTGTCCCGGCGGCGGGGGTAGGCAGGGCATCACTCGCGCTCGCCCGCGGCGCGGGCGCGGCCCCGACCGATGGCATGGCGCGCGACGGCGTGCCGGGACGCGCCGGCGACGGCGCCGACGGCGGTTCCGGCACGGCCGCCGAGGGGCCCTCGCGCGGACGCATCGTGCGCGGCAGCGCCTTGGGATCGAGCACGGCCGCCCGCGCGGTGAAGCGCGCCGAGGCGTCGCCGGCGCCGGGCTCGCTCGCGAGTAGCCGGGCGAGGTCGAGCAGGTCCGCCTGCGCCGCCTGCGGCGTGAGCCCGAGCGACTCGAGCCCGTACGCCGCGAAACGGCCCGCGAGCAGCGCGTCGTCGAACGGCACGCCGTCGACCTCCAGCCGACCGTCGACCGAGGCGAACCGCACGCCGCCGCCCCGCAGCGCCTCGAGGAGCGCGCGCGCCGCCTCGCGCTGCTCGAGCGCGGCCGTCGGGCGCTCGCGCAGCAAGGCCACCAGCGCCGCGAACTGGCGGGCGCCGGCGGCAACCGGGGACGGCGTGGGATCGGTCATCGCTGCTGGTGGGCCACGGACGGTGGGCATACATCTACGTCCAGCCCATCCAGCTTATTCCCCAAACCCGGAATCATGCCCAGCA
>CAZPJF010000217.1:0-6310 GCA_964586095.1 uncultured Gemmatimonas sp.
TGATGCGCACCACCGGCTACTCGCTCTCGATCACCGGCCAGCTGCAGGCCGAGGGCGCGGTGGCGGCCGGCGTGCACACGCCCGACGAGTGCATGCCGGGGGAGCGCTACGTCACCGAGCTCGCGAAGCGCGGGATCCTGATCCGGCAGACGGTCTCGTAGCCGGGCGCGGCGCGGTCCCCGCGGCGGTCACGACGGTGACCGCCGTCACGTTCTTCGCGCGGCGGCGACCCTTCGTGTGGTGCGGCGGCGTCCCTCCGGGTAGTATGGGAACGGGGCGCCGTCCCGAGGAGTATATGGCAGACACCGCAGCACCCGTCGAACCCTCACCACCGCAGGAGGTCGAGATGCCCGAGCATGCGTTCGTCGTCAGGACCTTCCCGAACAGCGTGGAAGCCGAGTTCGCCCGTGCCGTGCTCGATGCGAACGGCATCGCATCGATGTTGCTGAAGGACAATGCGGGAGGGATGCTCCCCTTCCTCGACGTGCTGCATCCGGTGCGCCTCGTGGTGCGCCGCGGGGATGTGGACACCGCGGTGCGGCTGCTGGATGCGACGGCGGCGACCGACCCGGACCAGCCGCCCCCGCTGCTGAGCTAGCGGCGCGTCAGCGCGCCAGGCCCGCCATGGTCACGCCCATCGCGTCGATCGCGGCCCGGGCGCGCCAGAGTTCCTTGCCGTTGTAGATGAGCGCGAAGGCGAGCTCCTCGCCGTTCTTCGCCGTCACGTAGCCGCCGAGCGACGTCACCTCGCCGGTCGTGCCGGTCTTGGCGCGGAGCACGCCCTGCGCGGCGGTGCGGCGCATGCGCGTGCGCAGCGTCTCCGACCGGCCCGCCACGGGGAGCGACGCCTGCAGCACCTCGCCCCAGGGCGCGTTCGCCGAGTAGGCGAGCAGCTGCACCATCGAGCGCGGCGTCACGCGGTCGAGCGTGGAGAGGCCGCTCCCGTCCGCCGCGTAGACCGCACCGGGATCGGCCCCCACGCGATCGGAGAGGAAGGTGCGCAGCGACTCGTTGGCGATGAGCGCGGAGCCCACGCTGCCGTCCGTGCGCGCGGCGTTCCGGAAGAGCAGCTCGGCGAAGTGGTTGTTGCTCTCGCCGTTCATGGTGGCCACCAGCTGCGCCAGCGGCGGGCTCGCCCATGCCGTCACGCGCTCGGCGCCCTCGGTCGCGGCACCGATCCGGACCTCGCCGTCGACCGTGACGCCCTGCGCCTCGAGCGCCGCGCGGAAGGCGGCCGCCACGTAGCGCTCGGGCTGCTCCACCACCACCTGGTAGGTGCGCGGGCCGGAGCGCGCGCCGATCCAGCCGCTCACGCGGAACTGCTGCGTGAGGGTGTCCTGCCAGACGCGGATGGATGCGCTGCGGGTGTTGGGGCGCACGGTCACGGTGGACCGGAGCGAGAGCCCCTTCACCGGCTGCGCGAAGCCGACCTGCGCGCCGCGCGTGGAGGGGCGCACGGTGATGTGCGCGAGGTTCTCGTTGAACGAGAGCGCCGAGACGCGGGCCGCGTAGCTCGCCTGCAGGTAGCGGCTCCGCCAGCCCGCCGGCACGCGCTCCCCGTCGAAGGCGCTCGCATCGGCCACGAGGTCGCCGCGCACATGGCGGACGCCGCTGCGCGCCACCTGGGCGGCGAGCGAGTCGAGGGGCCGCACGCCGGCCTGCCAGTTGGCGTAGCGCGGGGCGAGCGAGGGGTCGCCCGCGCCCTTCAGGATCAGGTCGCCCTGCACGACGCCGTCCTCGCCGAGGGCGCCGTCGCGGAGGACCTCGGTGCGGAACTGGTGCGCCGGCCCGAACCGCTCGAGCGCGATCGCCGCCGTGTAGAGCTTCATGGTGGACGCCGGGAGGAGCAGCTCGTCGGCGTTGTGGCGGTAGAGGGTGTCGCCGTTGGTGAGCGACACCACCAGCACGCCCCACTTCCCCGACGTGGTCGCGTTGCGGACGAGCGAGGCCAGGTGGTCCTGGAGCGCGAGCGCCGTGGCCGGTGCGGCGGGCGTGAGCGCCGGCCGGCTCGGCCGCCTGGCCGGGGCCGGGCGCTTGGCGGACGCCGCGATCACCGGCTTCGCCGTCGTGCTCCCGGTGGGCGCGGATCCCGCCTTGGTCGTCGTCCGCGTTCCAGCCGACGCCTGCGCGCGCGCGCCGGCGGGCATGAGCGCCGGCACAAGGGCCGCGACGAGCAGGAAGAGGGACCGGAGCCGCATGTGGGGAGGATACGGGACGTGACTGACCCGGCGGAACCTGCGACCGGGTGGCCTAGGCACTACCCCTCAGTCTCGGTCGCCGTTGACGAAACCGGCAATTCCGGGGCCGGGGACGCAAAGGGATGACGACCGACCCGGCGGGAAGGTGACGCGAAATGCGACGCCGATTCGGCGTGTGTTCGGGAATACCCCACCGCGCACGACGATCGGCTCAGCCCGCGACCTGCGCCCCGGCGCGGTCGTCGCGCTGCGTCGTCGACCACTTGAAGAAGATCAGCGACGTGAGGAGGTAGAAGAACAACCCGCCCGGGATCCACATGATGAGCCCCCCGAGCCGCTGGTCCTCGAGCGGCGAGAGTCCCCACAGCCGCGGCGCGCTCGCGTAGGCCGGGTAGAGCACGTGGTCGGAGTACACGATGAAGATCGACACGACCGTCATCGGCAGCGTCATCAGGAAGCTGTAGAGCATCTGCCCCGGGTAGCTGAGCCGGGGGAGTTCCGGCAGCGGGCTCAGGAGGGGCCACCACACGATGACGGCCGTCACGAGGAACATGAGGTGCTGGGCGATGTGCACCTCGTGGTGGTACATGGCCGAGTTGTAGAGCGGGGGGAGGTGCCAGGCGGCGAGGACGAGGTTGAAGAGCGCGAACGCCGCGCGGGGCGTGGTGACGGCGCCGGCGAGCCGCGACACCCAGCGCACGCGGAGGGCGGGGCGCAGCATCCAGCCGGGGGTGCCCAGCAGCAGGAGCGGGGGGGCGACGAAGGTGAGCACCAGGTGCTGCACCATGTGCCCGGTGAACAGGTAGTAGTCGCTGATGTCGTGGATGGGCCCGTTCAGCGTGAGGAACATCGCGAGGAGCCCGGCGATGACGCTGGCGCGCTGGAACGGGGTGGGGCGCTGGGGAGCGGTGGCGGCCTCCGCCGCGATCGCCCCCGCGGCCCCCGGGCGTCGGTGCGCCCAGGCCCGCCACTCGTACAGGGCGTAGAGCGCCAGCAGGCCGATGACGGTCGACCAGTGCACGGTGAACCCCCCCTGCGAGAGGTCGACCATCGGATGCGCGAAGACGACGGGGTGCGGCACGGAACCTGGCGGAGGGAGGGGGTCTTGGTTGAAGATAAGGGCCCCCCTGCCTCGGCGGTGCCCGACCGCCGATCCCATCACCACGGAGGATCTCGTGGACGATCGTGCGCAGGTCTGGAAGGAAGGGATGGTCGCCGGAACGCTGGGCGCCGCCGGAGTGGCGGCCTGGTTCCTCCTCGTCGACCTGCTCGCCGGCACCCCGCTCTCGACGCCCGACCTGCTGGGGCGGACCCTCCTGAGCATCCTCGGCCGGGAGGTGCACGCCGCGTTCGCGGTGAACGTGCTCGCCTACACGGCCTTCCACCTGGCGGCCTTCCTCGCCGTGGGGAGCCTCGTGAGCTGGATCGTGGCGATCTCGGAGCGCTCGCCCGGCGCCCTGGCGGGGCTGTTGATGTTCTTCGTGGTCTCTGAGACGGGTTTCCACGGCCTCACCCTCTTGCTGGGGACGGGGAGCGAGGTCGGCCGGCTCGCGTGGTACCATGTGGGTGCCGCGAACCTGCTGGCGTCGGTGCTGATGGGCGGCTACCTCTGGCGCCGGCACCCGGAGGTCGTCGCGCGGGCGGAGGCGGCACTCTCGGCGAGGGTCTGAGGCGCCGCGGCCCCGAGGAGGCGGCCGTCCGCGCCGCCGGCGTGACGCGGTGCCTCGCGCGAGCGGTGGGGGTGAACGACCGGGGGCCGGACGCTCAACGCATCCGGCCCCCGTCTCGTCTTGTCTGCCTACTTCCTACTTCCTACTTCCTACTGCCTCACGCCCCCAGCTTCAGCTTCCCGAACAGGAACATCAGCGCCACGATCGTGCACATCGCGACGATGAGCGACCCGGTGAAGAGGAGCCGGAAGAGGCGGTTGTCGAACTTGAGGTGCATGTAGAAGAGCACGACGATCGCGAACTTCGCCGCCGACATGATGATGAGCGCCGGGTTGAAGAGCGGCGAGGCGACGAGGGCGGGGATGTAGTACGCCCAGACCTCGATGACGGTGATCACGGTGAGGATGAGCGCGATCACCGCGTACTGGTTGCCGGTGGGGTGCGAGTGCTCGTGGGCGCCGGCGTGCCCGTGCTGCTGGGAGTCGTGGGCCATGGTCAGGTCCTCGCCGTCACTGGATGAGGTAGATGAGCGTGAAGATCGCGATCCAGACGACGTCGACGAAGTGCCAGTACAGCGCGCAGATGTCGACGAGGAGCTCGTCGTTCTTGCCGGCGAGCCCGCGGGTGCGGTCGATCCAGAGCAGCGTCATCAACCAGAGCACGCCGACCGTGACGTGCGCGCCGTGGAAGCCGGTGAGCGTGAAGAAGGTCGAGCCGAAGAGGTTGGTCCTGATCGTGAGCCCCTCGTGGACGAACGAGGTGAACTCGTAGGCCTGGAAGCCGAGGAAGACCGCGCCGAGGAAGGCGGTGGCGCCGAGCCAGAACTGCGAGGAGCGCTGGATGCGGGCCCACCAGCCGGCGGCGGCGGGGAGCGGCGTCCCCTTGAGCTGCACGGCCTGCAGGGCGAGCACCATCGCGAACGACGACATCAGGAGCACGAAGGTCGAGGCCGACGTGACCGGGATGTCGAGGATCGCGGGGAAGGTGCGCCCGGCCTCGTTGGTCCATTCGGTGTGGGGGAACGGCCCGACGATCGACTTGCCCTTGTAGATCAGGTAGGTCGAGATGAGCGAGGCGAACAGCATGCACTCGGACCCGATGAACGTCCACACCGCGATCTTGCGGTGGTCGAGGCCGGTGGTCGTGTAGTGGTGGTGCACGTGCCCGTCGTCGTGACCGGATGCCCCATGGGCGTGCGCGGCGGCGGTGTTAGCCACGGTGGAGGTCTCCGATCACTCGAGGGGGGAGGTGAGCCAGGCGTAGAGGCCGCCGATGAGCATCGCCGCGCCCGAGAGCGTGACGGTCATCGCGACGGCGAACAGGTCGTTCCGCAGGAAGAGCAGGCCGCAGAACATGATGACCATGCCGAGGGCCGTGAAGAGCGGCCTGGCCGTCGGGTACGGCATCGGGATGCCGAGCGCCTTGGCGCTGTGGCGCTCCGTCTCCTCGTGCACCGGGACCGCGTGCGCGTCGGTGATGGTCATGGCGTCGGCGTGCGAGTGCTCGATGCCGGCGGTCTTGGCGGGGTCCTTGAGGTCCCAGAGCGGGTAGCGCGAGGTGACCTCGGGGATCTCGGCGAAGTTGTACTCGGGGGGCGGCGAGGGGATCGACCACTCGAGCGTGGCCGCGCCCCACGGGTCGTTCCCCGCGACGGCGCCGGTGGAGCGGCTGCGGACGAAGTTCCAGACGAAGACGGCGGTGGCGACCACGAGCAGATAGGTGCCGTAGGTCGACATCAGGTTGAAGAGGTCCCAGCCCTGGCCGGCGTCGTACTGGTAGATGCGGCGCGGCATGCCGAGCAGCCCGCTGAAGTGCATCGGGAAGAAGGTGAGGTTCATCCCGATGAAGTTCAGCCAGAAGTGCACGTTGCCGAGCCGCTCGTCCATGAAGCGGCCGGTCATCTTCGGATAGTAGTGGTAGATGCCCGCGAAGATGCCCATGATCGACCCACCGAACAGCACGTAGTGGAAGTGGGCGACGATGAAGTAGGTGTCGGTCTGCTGCAGGTCGGCCGGGGGCGACGAGTGCATCACGCCCGAGATGCCGCCGATCGTGAACATCGCGATGAGCGCGATGGCGAACTTCATCGGGACGGTGAACCGGATCTCGCCCGCCCACATGGTCGCGATCCAGTTGAAGATCTTCACGCCGGTCGGGATCGCGATGAGCATCGTCATCATCGAGAAGATCGAGTCGGCGACGGCGCCCATGCCCACGGCGAACATGTGGTGCGCCCACACGCCGAAGCCGAGGAAGCCGATCATGATCCCCGAGTAGACCATCACGTTGTAGCCGAAGAGCGGCTTCTTCGAGAAGGTCGGGAGCACCTCCGACACGAGGCCGAAGGCGGGGAGGATGAGGATGTACACCTCGGGGTGGCCGAACACCCAGAACAGGTGCTGCCAGAGGAGCGGGTCGGCGCCGGCGGCGATCGCGTAGAAC
>CAZPJF010000218.1:0-6276 GCA_964586095.1 uncultured Gemmatimonas sp.
GGCTCTAGCGTTTTTGGGTGTCGCATGGGTGCTCATCGTGATGCACGGGCGGCGCGGCTAGGCCCGTGGATGGGGTGTGGGGGCGGGCGGATCCGAGAAACAGACGCCTGAGTCTAAGTTGTTTATTAGCAATATCTTACGTAATCATTTCCGGCCCGAAGAATCATGAGCGTCGACAAGAACAGGCGACTGGGTCGCGGACTCGAGGCGCTGCTGGCCCGCACTCCCACGCGTGTCGAGTCGCCGGAGGCGTCCGCCGCGCGTGAGGACGCGAGCCCGCGCCGCCCCAACGAGCCGGATTCGCCACTCCGCTCGATCGCGCTCTCGCAGATCCGGCCGAACCCTCTTCAGCCGCGCAAGGAGTTCAAGCCCGAGGAGCTGGCCGACCTCGAGGCGTCGCTTCGGGTGAGCGGGCTCCTCCAGCCGGTCACGGTGCGGCCCGCGCCGCGGGGCGGGGGCTTCGAGCTCATCGCGGGCGAACGCCGCTTCCGCGCGGCCCAGCGTCTCGGGTGGACCGAGATTCCCGCGATCGTGAAGGAGGTCGACGACCGCCTGCTGCTGTCCCTCGCGATGGTCGAGAACCTGCAGCGCGCCGATCTCAATCCGATCGAGGAAGCCGAGGGCTACGAGCAGCTGATTCGCGATTTCTCGCTCACGCAGCAGGAAGTCGCGGACATCGTGGGCAAGGATCGGTCGACCATCGCGAACACCCTGCGCCTGTTGGCGCTCCCAGCCTCCGTGCGCCGCTTGGTCTGGGATGGCCAGCTCACGGTCGGCCATGCGCGCGCCCTGCTCGGCATGGGTGACGAAGCGCGGATCGCCGATCTCGCGCGCGAGGTCGTGGCGCAGGGGCTCTCCGTCCGCGAGGTGGAGCGCCGCGTCCGCGAGGACGCGCGCGGTAGCGCGCGCAAGCCGGCCGCAGGAGCCGCGCCGTCCGGCAACGACCCGCGCAGCGCCGAGGTTCGCCACCTCGAGGATCTGCTGCGCAAGCACCTCGGCACCGACGTGCGCATCGTGCAGTCCGGCAAGGAACGCGGCGAGGTGCGCGTGCCGTTCTACAGTGGCGATGACTTCGAACGACTCCTCGAGCTGCTGCTCGGCGCGAATCGCCTCGGATGAACCGCAACATCACGCCTCGCCCCATCAAGGCTGCGGGCGCCCGCGAAGCCCATGGGCGGATCCTCGATCCCTCCACTGGTGCGCTCTACGTGCACATGCACCGCGAGAGCGGCCTCGCCCATCGCCACTACGTGCTCAAGCCCTGGCAGGTCCGGATCGCCGCGGTCCTGCTCTCGCGCCCGATGCTCGTGCTCTATGTGGTCGCGCTCGTCTCGTGGGGGTGGCTCGCTTCCCAGGCGGCGCGCGTCCCGTTCCTGCAGCAGCGGGTCAGCGAGCTCACCCGCGACGCCGAACGACTCGACACGCTGGCGGCGACGCTCGCCGACATGCGTGCCCGGTACGCCCAGGTCCAGAAGATGCTCGGCGGAAGTGTCCGCGTTCCGGACACCGCCCGGGCGATCGCCGATACATCCGGCGCACGGCGCTGATCGGCAACGAACCCAAGGAGGGACACGAGATGGCGATCTTCGGCAAGGATGTTCCGTCAGCGTCCAAGAGCGGCCGCGGGGCGGAAGCGACGCTCTCGATCGTCGCAGCGGGCACCACCATCAGCGGCGACATCGAGACCGGTGGCGTGCTGAAAGTGGAAGGCCGCATCGAGGGCAGCGTGCGCCGGGCCCGACAGGTGATGGTTGCGAAGGAGGCGGCGGTGCACGGGGACGTCTCGGCCGACGAGGTGGTCGTCGGCGGCACGGTCGATGGCGCGTTGGTGGCCAATGACCGGCTCGAGCTCCAGTCCACTGCGGTGGTGAACGGAGACATCACGACGAAGTCCATCGTGGTGATGGAAGGCGCGAGGATCAACGGAGCAGTGCGGATGACCGAGTTGGCGCTCGTGGGCCGCCCGGAGGACAGCCGCACGCCTCGCGAGAATCGCACGATTCGGAAAGGCTGACAGTTTCACGACATCATCGCAGTAGCAGGACAGGTGTCGGTCCGCGATTTTCCACAGATTTTGTTGGACTTATTCGTTTGTTTCCGAATGCCTGTTAACTCGTTGCTGGGATAGATTTTGACACGTATTCGCAAGCTGGCATTCGGTGCAGTCGTCGTACTTATCAACAGCGCACTCGGCGTCGCAGCCTGTGCGCCAAACGACGACGTCTCATCGACTTCCGGCTCGTTCCGCGTCGCCCTTCTCACACCGGGGCCGATAACCGATCAGGCCTGGAACGCCGCCGCCTACAAGGGTCTTGAGCGCATTCGCGACTCCCTGGCTGCTGAGGTCAGTCATATCCAGACCAGGACGCCCGCGGAGTTCGAGGAGAACTTCCGACAGTATGGCGCCAAGGGCTACGACCTGGTCATAGGACACGGCTTCGAGTTCCAGGATGCCGCGCAACGCGTGGCTCCCGAGTTCCGAAAGACGGTTTACGTCACGACGGGCGGCACCGGCACGGCCGCGAACGTCGCCGCGCTGTCGTTCGCGTTCGACGAGCCGTCGTTCCTCGCGGGCATCGCCGCCGCGACGGTGAGCCGGAGCGGCATCCTCGGCACCATCGGCGGCACCGAGCTCCCGCCCGTGAAGGCGAGCTTCGACGCGTTCGCCGCGGGCGCACGCGCCGTGCGCCCGGACATCGCGATCCTTGGCGCCTATCTCGGCAACTGGGACGATGCCGGCGCCGGCAAGGAGCAGGCGCTCGCCCAGATCGCGCGCGGCGCGGACGTCATCTTCCAGAACGCCGACGCGGCCGGCCTCGGCGTCTTCCAGGCCGTGCGCGAGTCGCGTGGGCGCTGGATCGTGGGCTCCAATGCCGACCAGAATGCGCTGGCCCCCGAGGTGACGCTGGGGTCGGTCGTCATCGACCTGCCCCATGCCTTCCTCCTCATCGCGCGCGAAGTGAAGGACGGCACCTTCTCGCCCCGGGTGGTGCGCCTCGACACGTCGAGCGACGTGGTACGGTGGGTGCCGAACCCCGCGCTGCGGGTGATCCCCGCCTCGGCGGCGGCGCGGATCGACTCCGTCCGCGCGCTCCTCGCCGCGCATCGCTTCGTGATCCCGGCCGCGGGCACCGCGCCGTGAGCGAGACGCGGCTCGACGACCTCGCGGGCTATCTCGACGCACTCCTCGGGATCCCCGGGACCCCGGACTATCCGCCGGCGCTGAACGGCGTGCAGGTGTCCCACCGCGGCCCCGTCCGGCGCATCGCCGCCGCCGTGGACTGCTCGCTGGCCACCATCACCTCCGCGGCAGCGGCCGGCGCGAACCTGCTCCTGGTGCACCACGGCCTCTTCTGGAACGGACTGCAGCCCCTGACGGGCGCGCACCTGGCACGCGTGCGCGCCCTGCTGGACGCGGACCTCGCGCTCTACGCCGCGCATCTGCCGCTCGACGCCCACGCGACGTTCGGCAACTCGCGCCTGCTCGCCGCGGAACTCGGGCTCCGCGTCTCGGGAGGCTTCGCGCGCTACCAGCAGATCGAGTGCGGCGTGCGTGGCGAAGCGGACCTCGACACCGAGGTGCTGCTCGCCCGCGTGCGCGCGTGGGCGGCGCCGCTCGGGCACCACACCGTCGCCTCGGCGATCCCCGTGGGCCATCGCACGCGACGCTGGGCCATCTGTTCCGGCAGCGGTGCGCAGGTGGAGACGCTGCGCGAGGCCTACACGAGCGGGGTCGACACCCTCATCGTGGGCGAAGGTCCGCATTGGTCCGCGGTCGACGCCCCGGAGCGCGGGCTCGTCATCGTGTATGCCGGCCACTACGCCACGGAGACCCTCGGCGTCCGCGCGCTCGCCGCGCACCTCGGCGAGCGGTTCGACCTGCCGTGGGAGTTCGTGCACGCGCCGACCGGGCTGTGACGACGGAGGCGCTCGTCCTGCGCGGAGTGCGCCACTCCTTCGGCGCGACCGTCGCGCTCGACGACGCGCAGTGCACGGTGCGCCGCGGCACGATCCACGCCCTGCTCGGCGAGAACGGCGCGGGCAAGACCACGCTGATGCGCATCGCGTTCGGCATGCTCACCCCCGACGCGGGGATGATCGCGATCGACGGCGCGCCGGTCGCCCTGCGCTCGAGCCGGGACGCGATCGCGCGCGGCGTCGGGATGGTGCACCAGCACTTCTCGCTGGTGCCGGCCCTGCGCGTGGCCGAGAACGTGGCGCTCGGCGGCCGCGGACGGCTCGATCGTCGCGCCGTGGCGGCGCGGATCGAGGCGATCGGCCGCGACACGGGACTCGCGCTCGACCCCGACGCGCGCGTGGCCGACCTCCCGGTCGGTGCGCAACAGCGCGTCGAGATCGTGAAGGCCCTCGCCCGCGACGCCCGCGTGCTCATCCTCGATGAACCGACCGCGGTGCTCTCGCCGTCGGAGGGCGCCGAGCTGCTGGCCTGGCTCCGCGGCTTCGCCGACCGCGGGGGCAGCGTCGTGCTGATCACGCACAAGCTGCAGGATGCGCTGCGCCACGCAGACGACATCACCGTGCTCCGCCGCGGGCGGACGATGCTCGTGAGCCCGCGCGCCTCGGTCGACGACGCGCAGGTGATCCGCGCGCTCGTCGGTGACGCGGGCGGGGCATCCGGTGCTGAGGGGGCCGACGTCGCCGACGGTGCGGCACCGGAGCGCAGGGTCGCGGCGCCGTCCGGCGCGCCGCTTCGCGCCGCGCCCGTCCTCGCGCTGGCGGGAGTCGACTACGTCGACCCCCGCGGAGTCACGCGCCTGCGGGGCGTCGATCTGGCGGTGCATGCCGGGGAGGTGCTCGGCGTGATCGGCGTGGAGGGCGCGGGCCAGCGCGAGTTGCTGCGGCTGCTGGCGGGCCGACTGGCGCCCACGCGCGGACGTGTGACGCGGCCGCCGCGCGTGGGCTTCATCCCGGAGGACCGGCTGCACGACGCCGTGATCCCCGCGTTCACGCTGACGGAGAACCTCGCCCTCGCGGCGGCGGGCGACGCGCGGGCGCGCCTGCCCTGGGGCGCCATCCGCGCCGATACGCAGGCGCTGCTGCGCGACTTCGACGTGCGGGCCCGCGGGGCCGACGCACGCATGCACGAGCTCTCCGGCGGCAACCAGCAGCGCTTCGTCGTGGGACGGGAGAAGCGGCTGGCCGCGGCCGCGCTGGTGGCGGAGAACCCCACCCGCGGCCTCGACCTCCGCGCCACCTCCCGCGTGCTCGCCGAGGTGGGCTCGGCGCGTGGCCTGCATCCGCCGGCCGTGGTGTTCCACTCGAGCGACCTGGACGAGGTGCTCGCGGTGGCGACCCGCGTGGTGGCCTGCTTCAACGGCACCGTCCGCGAGGTCGCCCCTCCGCCCGACCCGGCCGACCGGACCCCGTATGCCCGCGCGATGGTGGGCGCTGACTGATGGACGCGATCGCGGCCCTCTGGGACGGCGCGTTCGGTTCGGCCTTCGCGTTCTGGTCGGCGACGCTCGTGCGGGCGACGCCGCTGCTCCTCGTCGGCCTCGCGGTCGCGATCGCGTTCCGCGCCGGCGTGCTGAACATCGGCGCCGAGGGGCAGCTGCTGGTCGGTGCGGTCGCCGCGACCGCGATCGGGCTCGCCCTCGGCGGCGCGCCGCGCGTCGTCACCGTGACGGCGATGGCCGGCGGCGGAATGCTGGCGGGCGCCGCATGGGCGGCGATCGCCGGATGGCTGCGTCGACGGTTCGACGTGCTCGAGGTCATCAGCACGCTCATGCTCAACTTCGTCGCCGCGGCCCTGCTGAGTTGGATGGTGCGCGGGCCGCTGCAGGAGCCCACGGGCGTCTATCCGCAATCCGCCACCCTGGAGCCCGCGGGACGCTGGCCCTTCCTGATCCCCGGGCAGCGACTCCACCTGGGCTTCGCGCTCGGCATCGCGGTCGCGGCCGCGACCTGGTGGTGGCTGACGCGCACGGCCAGCGGCTTCCGCGTGCGCGCGGTCGGCGCCGGCGCGCGCGCGGCGGCGAGTGCGGGCGGCGTCGACATCGACCGCACGACGTTCGGCGTGTTCCTGGCGAGCGGCGCATGCGCCGGTCTCGCCGGTGCTGCGGAGGTCGGCGGTGTGACGTGGGCGCTCTACGAGGGGCTGTCGCCGGGCTACGGCTACACCGCGATCGCGGTCGCGCTCCTCGCCCGGCTCGATCCACGGTGGGTGGTGGCGAGCGCGGTGCTCTTCGGTGCGCTCGAGGCGGGCGCGGCAGCGATGCAGCGGGACGCCGGGGTGCCCTCGGTGGTCGTGCAGGT
>CAZPJF010000219.1:0-6203 GCA_964586095.1 uncultured Gemmatimonas sp.
GCCCACACGCAAACCGGCGACGGCAACGCCATGGTCCTGCGCGCCGGCCTCACCTTGCAGGACATGGAGTTCGTGCAGTTCCACCCGACCGGCATCTACGGCGCCGGCATGCTCATCACCGAGGGCGTGCGCGGCGAGGGCGGCTATCTCGTGAATTCCGAGGGCGAACGCTTCATGGAGCGCTACGCGCCCTCGGCCAAGGACCTCGCCTCGCGCGATGTCGTTTCCCGCGCCATGACGATCGAGGTGCGCGAGGGGCGTGGGCTCGGCCCCGAAAAGGACCACATCCACCTGCACCTCGACCATCTCGATCCCGCGATCATCCATGCGCGCCTCCCCGGCGGTCCCGGGGCGGGCGGCGCGCCCCACAGCGCACGACGTGCGCGGCGCCCGCGGCGCCCGCGGCGCCTGCGGCGGGCACGCGCGCCGCGCTCATTCCCGGTCCCGCGCCCAGCTCACCGCGGCGCGGACCGCGCGCCGCCAGCCGCCAAGCCCCTGCCGGGCGACGTTCGCCGGCGCACCCGGGGTGAAACGGTGGTACGAACGCGACTCGAAGAACGCCTCCGCGTTCGGCCACACGCCCGCCGCGATCCCCGCGAGTCCGGCCGCCCCCATCGCGGTGGTCTCGATCACGTCCGGCCGCTCGACGGGCACGCCGAGCACGTCGGCCTGGAACTGCATCAGCCAGTCATTGAAGGTGGCCCCGCCGTCCACGCGCAGGACCTCGAGCGGGGCGCCGCTCGCGCCGCGCATCGCCTCGAGCACGTCGGCGGTGCCGTAGGCCATCGCCTCGAGGGCCGCGCGCACGAGGTGCTCGCGCGTCGTGCCGCGCGTGAGGCCGACGATCGTCCCGCGCGCCTCGGGCTCCCACGCCGGCGCGCCGAGGCCGGTCAGCGCGGGCACGAAGTAGACGCCGTCGTTCGAGCTGAGCGCGCGCGCCATCGCCTCGCTCTCGGGCGCCCGGGCGAGCAGGCCGAGTCCGTCGCGCAGCCACTGCACCGCGGCGCCTGCCACGAAGATGCTCGCCTCGAGCGCGTACGCCGCGCCCCCCTGCGCATCGCAGGCGATCGTCGTCAGGATCCCCTGCCCGCCGACCGGCCGCGTGGGGCCCGTGTGCAGCAGCATGAACGCGCCGGTGCCGTAGGTGTTCTTGCTCTGCCCCGCCACCCAGCAGCCCTGGCCGTACAGCGCCGCCTGCTGGTCGCCGGCGACGCCGAGGATGGGGATCCGCGCGCCGAAGTGCTCGGGGGCGCTCTCGCCGAACGCGCCCGACGACGGCCGCACCTCGGGGAGGATCCCCGGCGGCACGTTGAACAGCGCCTGCAGCTGCGGGCTCCACGCCATGGTGTTGATGTCGAAGAGCATCGTGCGGCTCGCGTTCGTGGGATCGGTCGCGTGCACCACGCCGCCGGTGAGCTTCCAGATGAGCCACGTGTCGATGGTGCCCGCCGCGAGCCGCTCGGTGGGGACACCGGCCGCGCGCGCCTTGTGCTCGAGGAGCCACTCGAGCTTGCTCGCGCTGAAGTACGGGTCGGGCACGAGGCCGGTCGCCGCGTGGATCGGCTCGGCCTGCCCGGCCGCGCGGAGCGCGAGGCAGCGCTGCGTGGTGCGCCGGTCCTGCCAGACGAGCGCGCGGTCGAGCGGCCGACCCGTCTCGCGGTCCCAGAGCACGATCGTCTCGCGCTGGTTGGTGATGCCGATCGCGTCGGGCACGACGCCCGCCTGCGCGACCGCCTCGCGCGCGCTCTCGAGCGTCGTCGCCCAGATCTCCTCCGGGTCGTGCTCCACCCACCCCGGCTGCGGGAAGTGCTGCGTGAACTCGCGCTGGCCGCGGCCGACGACGCGGCCGTCGGCGGCGACGATGAGCGCGCGGGAGCTGGTGGTGCCCTGGTCGAGCGTGAGGACGTGGCGCACGGGGGGCTCAGGCTGGGGGCGGGAGGACGTCGGGTGCGGGGCCAAGCACGTACGGCGGCGCGAAGACGCCGCGGTCGGTCACGATCCGCGTGATCAGCGTGTGCGGCGTGACATCGAACGCGGGATTGTACACCGCGGCCCCCTCGGCCGCGACGCGCACCCCCGCGAGGTGCGTGACCTCCGCGGGGTCGCGCTGCTCGATCTCGATCCCCGCGCCGTCGCGCGTGAGCGGGTCGACCGTGCTCCACGGCGCCGCGACCACGAACGGGATCCCGTGGTGGCGCGCGAGCACCGCGAGCCCGTAGGTGCCGACCTTGTTCGCCGTGTCGCCGTTGGCCGCGATGCGGTCCGCGCCGACGAGCACCAGGTCGACCTCGCCGCGGGCCATGAGGCCCGCCGCCATGCCGTCGGTGCAGACCGTGACCGGGATGCCGGCCCGCGCGAGCTCCCACGCGGTGAGCCGCGCGCCCTGCAGCAGCGGGCGCGTCTCGTCGGCCCACACGCGCGGCGCCAGGCCGCGCGCGTGGGCCACGTAGACCGGGGCGAGCGCCGTGCCGATCCCCGCCGTCGCGAGCGCACCCGCGTTGCAGTGGGTGAGGATCCGCATCCCCGGCGTGAGCAGCGCGGCCCCGTGCTCGCCGATCGCCCGGCACATCGCGGCGTCCTGCGCGCGGATCAGCTCGGCCTCCGCGCGCAGCGCCGCGGCACGCGCGGGCGGCGGCCCGTCGGCGTGCGCGCGCGCCACCGCGAGCATCCGCTCGAGTGCCCACGCGAGGTTGACGGCGGTGGGCCGCGTCGCACGGAGCGTGGCCGCGGCCTCCTCCACCCGCTCGACGGGGGCGTCGCGCACCGCCGCCGCGAGCCCGATCGCCGCCGCCACGCCGATCGCGGGCGCGCCGCGCACCGCGAGCGAGCGGATCGCCTCCGCGACCTCGTCGATCGTCCGGAGGTCGAGCGTGCGCAGCGCCCCCGGCAGGACGCGCTGGTCGAGGATGCGCAGCGCCCCGTCGGGCGCCCAGCCCACGACGAGCACCGGCGGGACGAGCTGTTCCATGCAGCAAACGTATAGATTCCGGCCGTCCCTCCACCAGCCGAAGCGAGCGCTCGCCGCATGACGACCCCGTACGAGTTCCTCCTCCTCGACGTCGCCGACCGCGTCGCGACGGTCACGATCAACCGGCCGGACAAGCTCAACGCGCTGAACGCCAAGGTGATCGGCGAACTCGACCGCATGTTCGGCGAGCTCGCCACCCGCGCCGACGTGGGCGCGGTGATCCTCACCGGGGCGGGGCGCGCGTTCGTCGCGGGCGCCGACATCGCCGAGGTCGCGGCGGCCGCGGAGCAGCCGGCCGGGCTCCAGTCGGTCGCGGCGTTCGGCTCGCGGGTCTTCACCCGCATCGAGCGCTTCCCCAAGCCGGTCATCGCCGCGGTGAACGGGTTCGCGCTCGGCGGTGGCTGCGAGCTCGCGCTCGCCTGCCACCTGCGCGTGGCGGGCAAGCACGCCAAGTTCGGCCTTCCCGAGACGAAGCTCGGCCTCATCCCCGGATACGGCGGGACGCAGCGGCTCCCGCGGCTCATCGGCCAGGGGCGCGCGCTGCAGCTCATCCTCACGGGCGACATGGTGGACGCCGAGCGCGCGTTCGCGATCGGCCTCGCCAACGAGGTGGTCGACGCGCATGCGCTGCTCGACGCCGCCAGCTCCATCGCCCTCGCGGCCTGCCGGAACGGCCCGCTGGCGCTCGCCCACGCGATCACCGCCGTCACCCAGGGCGCCGACCTGCCGCTGGACGCGGCGCTCGCGCTCGAGGCCGACCACTTCGGCGCGGTGGGACGCACGGCCGACATGCGCGAGGGGACCGCGGCGTTCCTGGAGAAGCGCGCGCCCGACTTCCGCGGCGCCTGAGCGCGGGCGCCGCGCCGTGTCGGGGCCGCCCTCGCTCCCCGCGCCGACGGCGGCGCGGCTCGGGACGCTCGCCGTGCGCGACTTCCGGAACATCGCGCACGCCGAGCTCGCGCTCCCGGACGAGGGCGTGGTGGTCGTCGGGGACAACGGGCACGGCAAGTCGAACCTCGTCGAGGCGATCGCGTACTTCCGCCTCCTGCGGTCGCAGCGCGGCGCGCGCGACCGCGACCTCATCCGCTTCGGCGCGCCCGCGTTCCACCTCGCGGCGTCGCTCGCGGGCGTCGCCGCGCGGCGCGCGACCGCGGCGGTCGACCGCCAGGGGCGCAAGCGCCTCACGCTCGACGGCGGCGAACCCGAGCGGCTCGCCGACGCGCTCGACGCGCTGCCGTCGGTGAGCTTCTCCCCGCGCGACGTGGACCTCGTGGCCGGCTCGCCGGCCGAACGGCGTCGCTACCTCGACATCACGCTCGCGCTCACCTCGCCGCGCTACCTGCACGCGCTCCGCCTCTACCGGGCGGCGCTCGCGCGGCGGAACGCGGCGCTGCGCGACGCCGCACGCGCGACGGCCGGCGCGCGCGCCGCCGCGCTCGGCGCGGTCGCCGCGTGGGAGCCGGCGCTCGCGGAGCAGGGGGCGCTGCTCGTCGAGGAGCGCCGCGCGTGGGTCGAGGCGCGGGCGGCGGAGTTCCGCGCGCACTGCCTGGCGATCGGCGAGCGCCAGGCGCCCACGCTGGGCTACGCGGGCGCGTTCGCCGCGGCGGCGGACGTCCGCGGCGACCTCCAGGCGCAGCTCGCGCGGCAGCGCGAGCAGGATGTGCGCCGCTGCCTCACGCACGCGGGCCCGCACCGGGACGACCTCGCGCTCTCGCTCGACGGCCGCGACATCCGCGGCGTCGGCTCGGCGGGACAGCAGCGGACCGCGGCGATCGTGCTGCGCCTCCTCGAGGCGGCCACGCACCGCGACGCGAAGGGCGTGACCCCCGTCCTCCTGCTGGATGACCCGTTCGCGGAGCTCGACCGGCGACGCACGACGGCGATCCTGGCGCTGCTCGCCGAGGTGGGGACGGGACAGTGCGTGCTGTGCGTCCCGCGCGCGGACGAGATCCCGGCGCGGTTCACGCGGCTCGAGCGGTGGGGCGTCACCGACGGCGCGTTCGCGCGGCTGGCGGGCGCGTGAACGCGACGGGAGGGCGCATCGGCGCGAGTGGCTCCCACGCGACCGCGTGCGGGGGGCAGGTGCGCACGGGGCGTCCGCGGTGAGGCGCCGCGGCGACGATCCCGGCTCGGGCCGCCCCCGCGCCATCGCGGAGGCGCTGGCGGAGCTGCTGCGCACGAGCGGACTCGATGCCGACGTCGCGCGCGCCGGGGTGATCGAGGCCTGGCCGCGGCTGGTCGGGCCGCAGATCGCGGGCGTGACGCAGGCGCGGCTCATGACACCGGACGGGACGCTCGTGGTCGGCGTGCGGACGCATGCGTGGATGACCGAGCTCGCGCTGATGGAGCCGCAGCTGGTCGCGCGGCTCGCGGGGCTCGCGGGGCCGACGACGGTGCGCCGGATCCGCTGGGAGCTGCTGCGCGGCTGACGCGGGGCACGGAACCGGGTTTTCCCTCTGGGAACACCGCATCGGTCGCGTTGCTTTCACTCGCGCTGCCGGGTATTTTTCGGGGTCGCGCGCGAGGTGCGTTCCTCCTCTGACGCGCCGACCGATCCCCCGACCCCCTCGCCACGCACATGGCCAAGACGAACGACGCGTCCGAGTCGAATTACGACGCCTCAGGCATCCAGGTACTGAAGGGCCTCGAGGCCGTCCGGAAGCGCCCCGGCATGTACATCGGCTCCACGTCGCATCGGGGCCTGCATCACCTGGTCTACGAGGTCGTCGACAACTCGATCGACGAGGCGCTCGCCGGCTACTGCGACACGGTGACGGTCGTCATCCACCCCGACGACTCGATCACCGTCGAGGACAACGGGCGCGGCATCCCGGTGGACGTGCATCCGGTGGAGAAGCTCCCCGGCGTGGAGCTGGCGCTCACGGTGCTGCATGCGGGCGGCAAGTTCGACAAGAACACCTACAAGGTGTCGGGCGGCCTGCACGGCGTGGGCGTGTCGGTGGTGAACGCGCTCTCCGAGAGCCTGAAGGTGTGGGTGAAGCGCGACGGGAAGGAGCACTACATGGACTTCGTCCGCGGCGACACGACGACCAAGCTCAAGGTCCTCGGCACCGTGAAGGCGAAGGACACCGGCACCAAGGTCTGGTTCAAGCCCGACCACCAGATCTTCACCGAGCTCGAGTACGACTACGCGACGCTCTCGACGCGCCTCCGCGAGCTCTCGTTCCTCAACAAGGGCGTGACGATCACGCTCAAGGACGAGCGCGAGGGGAAG
>CAZPJF010000220.1:0-6196 GCA_964586095.1 uncultured Gemmatimonas sp.
CGCGCGACGCCGAGTACGTGGTGCTCTGCCACCACGGGATGCGGAGCGCGATGGTCGCGGACTACCTGCGCGCCGCGGGCTTCGCCCGCGTGCTGAACCTCGAGGGTGGCATCGACCGCTGGAGCCTCGAGGTCGACCCGAGCGTGCCCCGGTACTGAGCGTGTCGTTCGCGCTCTGGCTGCTGGTCGGTGCCGCCGCGCTCTGGGCGCAGCGCACGCTGCGGGCGGTCGCGCGGGGCCGGCGCTGGCGGCGGCGGTATCCGGCGCGGGCGGACGGGATCGTCATCGGCGCGGAGCCGCGCACGTACGAGGCCGGCGGCGCGCGCGCGCTCCTGCTCCTCCATGGATACAACGACACGCCGCAGTCGCTGGACGGCGTCGCGCGTCGGCTGCACGCGGCCGGCTGGACGGTGCGACTCCCGCTCCTCGCGGGGCACGGGAGGTCGCTGGAGGCGTTCGACGCCTGGACCGCCCCCGAGGTGATCACGCAGGCGCGCGAGGAGTACGCAGCGCTGCGCGCGACGCACCGCAGCGTGGTCGTCGGCGGCCTCTCCATGGGCGGTGCCCTCGCGTGCTGGCTCGCGGCCGAGACCGACGCGGACGGCGTGGTGCTCTACGCGCCGATGCTCTTCGTCCCCGCGCCGATGCAGGTCGCGGTCAGCACCGCCCGGCTCTGGTCGATGCTCACGAAGTACCTGAGTGGCGGCGGCGGCCGCTCGATCCGCGACGTGGAGGCGGGGCAGCGCACGATCTCGTACGGCTGCTCCACGCGGCGGTCGCTCGAGGCGCTGGAGTACATCGCCCGGGGCACGGTCGTGCGGCTCGGCTTCGTGCGCGCCCCGACGCTCGTGGTGCAGTCGGAGGACGACAACCGCCTGCCTCGCGCGCAGTCGACGCACGCGATCGCGCGGCTCGCGGCGAAGGACCGCACGGTGCTCTGGACGAGCGGTGCGGGGCACGTGCTCACGGTCGACCACGGGTGGGAGGCGGTCGCCGACCGCACCGCCGCGTGGCTCAACGCGCGGTGGTGAGGTCGCGGGTCTCGCCGGGCGCGAGGACCCAGAGCCGCTCGTCCGGGCGCCCCTGCGCGCGCCACGCCGCGCGCGCTCGGCGCGGGGGTTCGTCGGTCGGTTCGTCGGTGAGCACGAAGGTCCCCCAGTGCATGGCGACCATCACCGCGGGGTGATGGTGGGGATCGGTGAGCGCGCCGAAGGCGCGCACCGCCTCTTCCGGGTCCATGTGGACCGGCCGCATGAACCACCGTGGCTCGTACGCGCCGACGGGCATGAGGACGACATCGAGCGGCCCGAGCCGCGCACCGATGGCCGCGAAGTCGGGGTGCCATCCGCTGTCGCCCACGAAGTAGGCGTGCACGCCGTGCGCGGCGACGCCCCAGCCGCCCCAGAGCGTGCGGTCGCGGTCGAAGGGCGAGCGTCCGGAGAAGTGCGCCGCGGGAAGGCACGCCAGCCGCGCGTCGCCGAGCGTGGCGTCCTCCCACCAGTCCCGTTCGAGGATGCGGCGCACGCCGCGGGCCCGCAGCCGTGCCCCCACGCCGAGCGGGGCGCACCAGGTCGCCTCGGGGTGGAGGCGCGCGAGCGTGCGCACCGTCGCGTCGCAGAGATGGTCGTAGTGGTCGTGCGACTGCAGCACGAGGTCGATCGGCGGCAGCGCCTCCAGCGGGATGCCGGGAGGGTGCCGGCGGCGCGGTCCGGCGAAGCCGAGCGGCGACGCGCGCTCTCCCCACACGGGATCGGTGAGGACGTTCAGCGGGCCGAGCTGGAGGAGGAAGGACGAATGGCCGACGGCGGTGACGCGCAGCGTTCCCGCGCACGCGGGGCGATGGCGCGGTGCGGCAGCATGGCGGGTGGTGGAGCGAGCGGCGCGCGGCCGCGCCGCGCACGCTCGAGCCCCCAGCGCACGAGGCCGGCGAAGCCGGCGGGGGCGGTGCCGGGCCACGGATTCCGGAAGCCGCCCCCGGGGCGGTGATGCGCCTTCGGCGCGGCCGGCAGCGCCGGTGTAGATTGCGGGTTCACGCGACGGATCGAGGTCGAGGGCGATGGCGGAGATCAAGTGCCAGAAGTGCGGACAGGTGAAGGCGGGCTTCGAGCGTCCGCCGTTCCCCGGGGCGATCGGCGCCCGGATCCTCGAAGGCACCTGCCCGGACTGCTGGGCGCAATGGCTCAAGCAGCAGACGATGCTGATCAACCACTACGGCCTGAACGTAATGGACCCGCAGGCGCGCCAGTTCCTGACGCGGAACATGGAGGCCTTCCTGTTCAAGGCCGGCGCAGTGGATGAAGTCGACACATCGAAGCAGGGCACGATCTCGCACTGAGCGGGCGATGCGCGGCTTGACTTAAGTTTCAGTCCGCTACTAATTGTGGGGCTGATGCGCGAGCGTGCCCCCGCCTCCGTCGCGCGCGCCGGCCGGTCGCCGGCCGCCGCCTCGCTCGACCTCGTTTGCTGCGCGGCCGACGGCCGCCACCTCACGGTGCTCGTGGCGCTCGATGCGCGGGGCCAGGCCGGTGCGCTCCCGTGGCGGCCGCTGGACGCCGGCGTCCCGCTCGAGACGGCGGCCGCGCGGTTCATGCGTGAGCGGCTGGGGCGGGCGCCGACGTGGATGGCGCAGGCAGGCGCCATCGCCGACGGGCGCCGGCATCCGTCGGGCCTGGCGCTGTCGGTGGCCTTCGTCGGCGTGGTCCCGATGGGCACGGCGTCGCCGGCGGGCCACGCCTGGCGCGCCGTGAGCGAGATCACCGGACTCGCGCCGCGCCAGCAGGCGATGGTGCAGGGTGCGCTCGTCGCGCTGCGCGAGCGCATGGACCTCGCCCCGATCGCGTTCCGGATGCTGCCGCCCGAGTTCACGCTCTCGGAACTCCAGCAGATGTACGAGCTGCTCCTCGGGCGCCGACTCCACAAGGCGAGCTTCCGTCGCGCGCTGCAGGGCGCGTTCCTCGTGGAGCCGACGGAGGCGTGGCGTTCGGAGGGGCGCGGCCGGCCGGCGCAGCTGTTCCGCTACGCGCCGCGACGGCGGCGTCCCGTCCGGCGCTCGGTCCGGTTCGAACTGCTCGGTTGACCGGAGACTCGGTCGCGACACGACCGTGACACCATCCCCCCCTTGCCGGGTATCCGTTATAGTTGCAATGTGTCTCTAACGGCTGAAGGAGGGGACCATGCTGGCCTACCTGGATAGCCTGATCGCCGCACTCACGCTGCGAGACGCGCCCGAGGTGACGCGGCTGCTCGCGCATCCGCTGGCCCGCATCCTCCCCGACACGGTGCGCGCCGAGGCCGACGCGTTCGCCCGCGGTGCCTGCGACCCGCTCGCGGCGCCCCTGCGGATGATGCAGCTCCGGCACCAGACGGCCGAGCTGCTCCGGGAGGCCGCGCCGGTGGCGGACCAGCCGCTCGCCGAGGGGGCCGAGGGGCCGCGCGCGGCGCCGGTGCCGCCCGCACTCACAAGGCGCGCCGGCCGGCTCATGCAGATGGAACTGCCGCTCTCCGCCTGACGCCGCACGCGCCCTGATCGCGCCGGGCCGGCGCGGGGAAACCGGAACGACAACGCCCCCGACGCGTCATGCGTCGGGGGCGTTCGTGCGACCGGGATCCGCCGTGCTCAGACCTTCACGACGTTCGCCGCCTGCGGTCCCTTCTGGCCGTCGACGATCTCGAACTCGACCTTGTCGCCCTCGGCGAGGGACTTGAAGCCGTTCGACTGGATCGCGCTGAAGTGCACGAACACGTCCGGGCCGCCCTCGCGCTGGATGAATCCGAAGCCCTTCGCGTCGTTGAACCACTTCACGGTGCCATTGATACGAGCCATCGGGTGGTGCTCCTTGCGTGACGGAGGTGGGGGCGTCAGGCGGCGCCGGCGATGTAGCGAGCGACCCGACCGCAGGCCGTGCACTTCAGCGTGACGTGCGAGCGAGGCGGTGGAGGGGCATTACCCGGCTCGCGCTGGATCGTTCCGGCGCACGAGGGGCAGCTGAGCGTGTGCCCGTTCCGGTCGCTCGCGATGAGGTGGAGGGCCTGCGCGGGGTTGTACGAGTTGGGTCGTGGCTTCCGCATGCGGTCTCCGGCTGAGTCTGGGGCGACCACCCTCCATGGCGATCGCCAATCGATGAAACCAAGCTAATCAGACCGGAGTTAAAGCGAAGCCCTGTAGGAAGTTACAGGGTCTTTACTGACATGCGAAAGTTGGGGAATACAGCGTAAAGTGTTGCCTGACAAAGGGTTCCGAGTGTTGATCGATGTGGAAAAGCACGAGGGAACGTTCCCCCGTGCTTTGTGTCAGGCGGCTCAGCGCGGTGGCGCCGGCGGACATCCCTGGGTGCGGCGCGTATCCACGACCGAGAAGACTCGCCAGGTCCCCGCCTGCTTCGCGAGCAGGAAGGCGTCGACACCGCAGTGCGAGAGGCGCTCCCCGGCGAAGAACCAGTAGTCCACCCAGATGTTGGCGAGGTTGCCGTCCAGGTGCACGACGGGGTTCGCCAGCCGCTCGTCGAGCACGAGACCCGGCCGGGCGCGTCCGACGCCGGTGATCCAGCCGTCGATCGAGTCGAACCGCACCGTCGAGTCGGTGAGCGACTGCATCGACGCGTTCGGCACGAAGGCGGCCCGCATGGCCGCGGTGTCGCGCGCACGCATGGCGTCGAAGAGCCGGGTGATCACGGCGTACGCCGCATCGTGATCCGCGGTTTGCGCGCCCACGGGCGCCGCGGACGCGAGGACGATGCCGGCCACGATGATCGAGAGACGGAGCAGGACGCGCATGGAGACCTCGGGTCCGGGGGTGAGGTGGGTCACCCAGCCAGTACGGGCAGGGCGCGAATTCGTTCCTGCCATTCCCGCGGCCCGGTCTCGTGCACGTTGTGGCCCGCCGCGTCCACCGCGACGGTCACCGGCATCTCGGCCACGTCGAACTCGTAGATCGCCTCCATGCCGAGGTCCTCGAACGCCACGACGCGCGAGGCGCGAATCGCCTTGGAGACGAGGTACGCGGCGCCACCCACCGCCATCAGGTACGCCGCCCTGTGCTTGCGGATGGCGTCGAGCCCGGCGGGGCCGCGCTCGGCCTTGCCGATCATCGCGATGAGGCCGGTGCGCTCGAGCATCAGCTCGGTGAACTTGTCCATGCGCGTGGCGGTCGTCGGGCCCGCGGGGCCGACGGCCTCGTCGCGGACGGGATCGACGGGCCCCACGTAGTAGATGACGCGGTTGGTGAAGTCGACGCCCGGCGGCAGCCCCTCTCCCTTGGCATAGAGATCCGCGATCCGCTTGTGCGCGGCGTCACGCCCGGTGAGGAGCTTGCCGGTGAGCAGCAACCGGTCACCGGCCTTCCACGACTCCACCTCGGCGCGCGTGAGCGTGTCGAGGTCCACGCGGCGGGCGTTCGCGTCGGGGCGCCAGGTCACCTGCGGCCAGTCGCTGAGGGTGGGCACCGGCAGCTGCGCGACCCCGGTGCCGTCGAGCGTGAAGTGCGCGTGGCGGGTCGCCGCGCAGTTGGGGATCATCGCGACCGGCTTGGACGCGGCGTGCGTGGGGTAATCCCACACCTTCACGTCGAGCACGGTGGCGAGGCCGCCGAGTCCCTGCGCACCGATGCCGAGCGCGTTGATCCGGTCGAAGAGCTCGATGCGGAGCTCCTCGAGCCGGGTGCGCGGCCCGCGCGCCTTGAGCTGCGCCATGTCGATGTGCTCCATGAGCGACTCCTTCGCCATGAGCATCGCCTTCTCGGCCGAGCCGCCGATGCCGATGCCCAGCATCCCCGGCGGGCACCATCCGGCGCCCATGGTCGGCACGGTCTTGAGCACCCAGTCGACGATGGAGTCGCTCGGATTGAGCATGGCGAACTTCGACTTGTTCTCCGAGCCGCCGCCCTTGGCGGCCAGCTTCACCTCGACCGTGTCGCCGGGCACGAGCTCGTAGTGCACCACGGCTGGCGTGTTGTCACGCGTGTTCTTCCGCGTGAAGGCCGGATCGGCGACGATCGACGCGCGCAGGACGTTCTCGGGCAGGAGATAGGCGCGGCGGACGCCCTCATCGACCATCTCCTGCACCGACAGGGTGGCGTCCCACCGCACGTCCATCCCCACCTTCAGGAAGACCACCACGATGCCGGTGTCCTGGCAGATGGGGCGATGGCCCTCGGCGCACATGCGCGAGTTGGTGAGGATCTGCGCGATGGCGTCCTTGGC
>CAZPJF010000221.1:0-6180 GCA_964586095.1 uncultured Gemmatimonas sp.
GCGGGCGGCATGAACCTCTTCATGTACTGGAACTCGGCGGCGATGGTCCTGCGCTCCTACGGCGCGCAGGTCGTCGACCGCGCGCAGGCGCCGCAGCTGTACGACATGGTGGACCGGCTCCGGCAGCGCGCCGGCCTCCCGATGCCGACGGTGGCCGTCGCGCCGCACGCGCAGCCGAACGCCTTCGCGACGGGGCGGAACCCCGAGCATGCGGTGGTCTGCGTGACGGACGGGCTGCTCAAGCTCGTCGACCAGCGGGAGCTCGAGGGGGTGATCGCGCACGAGCTCGCGCACATCAAGAACCGCGACATGCTGCTGCAGACGCTCACGGCGACGATGGCGGGCGCGATCTCGAGCCTCGCGAACATCGCGCAGTTCGCGATGCTCTTCGGCGGCCGCTCAGACGACGAGGGCCCGAACCCGCTCGCGTCGCTGGCGATGATCATCGTCGCGCCGATCGCGGCGATGCTGATCCAGTTCGCCATCAGCCGGCAGCGCGAGTTCAAGGCCGACGCGGTCGGGGCCGAGATCGCGGGCCGGCCCCAGGGGCTGGCGGGTGCGCTGCAGAAGCTCGACGCCTACTCGCGGCGCATCCCGATGAACGTGTCGCCGGCGGTCGCGCCGCTGGCGATGGTCAACCCGCTGTCGGGCCGCGGCGGGCTCTCGGGGCTCTTCTCCACGCATCCGTCGACCGAGGAGCGCGTGGCGCGGCTGATGGGAGCGCGCTGATCTGCGGATGGAGCATGACGGATGAAGGGGGGAGGCCGTACGGCCTCCCCCCTTCGTCATTCAGGCTTCATCGGCAGCGGGTCGCCCCAGCTCGTGGAAGACCGATTCACGCACCACACGCCCCTCGCGCAGGTGCTCCGTCACGATGCGCTCGAGCAGCGGCGGCGTGACGTGCGCGTACCACGTGCCCTCGGGATAGACCGCGACGATCGGGCCGCCGGCACAGACGCCGAGGCACGGGGCCTCGCTGCGCTTCACGCGCGTGGGCCCGAACAGCAGCCCTTCGCGCTGCAGCAGCTGCGCGAGGTGCGCGTAGAGGGCGCGGCCGCGCCGCTCGGTGGAGCAGTAGCCACCGGTGCAGACGAGCACGTGCCGGCGGTAGGGCTCCATCACCGGCGGGAGGTCCTCGGGTCCGGGCACCGTCAGCCCGCGCCCGGCGCGCCCGCCGATCCCGGCGTGCCCGCCGGCTCCGCCGTCGGCTCCTTGGGCAGCTTGTTGTCGCCGGGGGGCGCCACGTGGCGCAGTGCCGCGACGGGCTCGCCGCCGAGCAGGTGCTCGCGGAGGATCCGGTCCGCCGCGGCCACGTCGACGCCGCGATACCAGACGTCCTCGGGATAGACGACCACCATGGGGCCGTGGCCGCACTGCCCCATGCAGCCCGAGTGGTTCACGCGCACGCGCTGCGCCACGCCGGCCTCGCGCAACCGGTCCTTGAGGAACGCGAAGGTCGCGGCCGAGTCCTGCGACGTGCAGGTCTTGCCGGAGGTGCAGACGAACACGTGCTTCTCGTACTGGCCCATCGAGGGGATGGTTGGGGGGAACACTCGACCCACGGTGACCGACTGCCGGCCGCCCGCCGCCAGCGGCGTGCGGCCCTTTAGATTAGCCTGATGCCGACCCCCGAGGAGTTCTTCGCGATCGACATCCGCGTGGGGACCGTCCTCGAGGCGGCGCCGTTCCCCGAGGCCCGCAAGCCGTCGATCAAGCTCCACATCGACTTCGGGGATGAACTCGGGACGCGGCGGTCGAGTGCCCAGCTCACCGTCCATTACCGGCCGGAGGAACTCGTGGGCCGCCAGGTGATCGCCGTGACGAACATCGGCACGCGGCGGATCGCCGGCTACACGAGTGAGGTGCTCGTGCTGGGCGTGATGCCGACCGCGACCGAGGTCGTGCTGCTCCAACCCGACCGCCCCGTCGCGAACGGGACGCGGATCGGCTGACCTGAACGAGGATGGGACCGATGCGACCGAACCGACTCCTGGCTGCGGGCCTCGGGCTCGCCGTGGCGACGTCCGCCGTCGCGCCGACCGCCGGGGCCCAGGGCACCCTGGCCCTCACGAACGCCAACGTGGTCGACGGCGTGACGGCCACGATCCAGCGCGGCGTCACCGTGCTGGTGCGCGACGGACGCCTCGCGGGGATCGGGGCGGGCCTCGCGGTCCCGGCCGGCGCGACGGTCATCGACGTGCGCGGGCGGTACGTCGCCCCCGGGCTCATCGACGCGCACACGCACATCAGCACCCTCGCCAACGCGCGGCGCGCGCTGCAGTCGGGCGTCACCACCGTCCGGTCGGCGAGCGTGCCGGCCTTCCAGGACGTGGTGCTGCGCCAGCTGGCGGCGCAGGGCGCCGTCGCCGCACCCGACGTGCTCGCGACCGGCGTGTTCGTGACGCCCCAGCTGGGCGAGACGCTGCTCGCGGACGCGCGGCTGGGGGCGCTGGCCGGTGGCGTGACCACGCCCGAGCAGCTGCGCGCCCTCGTGCGCGTGAACCTCGACCGGGGCGTGGACTGGATCAAGACGCGCGGCACCGAACGCGCCGGGCTCCCCGACACCGACCCGCGCAAGCAGGTCTACGACGAGCACGAGCTGCGCGCGATCGTCGAGGAGGCGGCGACCCGGAACGTCCCCGTGATGGCGCACGCGCACGGCGATGAGGGGGCGTACGCGGCGGTGGCCGCGGGGGTGCGCAGCATCGAGCACGGCACGTACCTCTCCGATTCCACGCTCCGCCTCATGCGGCAGAAGGGGACCTGGCTCGTCCCCACCCTCTCCACCGTGCACGACCTCACGCAGCCGGGCGGCGACTACGATGACCCGGTGCTCCTGCTGCGCGGCCAGCACATGCTGCCGCGGCTCGAGGAGACGATCCGGCGGGCGCATTCCCTGGGGATCCGCCTCGCGACCGGCGCGGACACCGACTATGGCCCGGAGGGCACGGTCCGGATCGCGCACGAGGTGATGCGCTTCCACGCGCTCGGCCTCACGCCCGTCGAGGCGCTCGCCGCGGCGACGAGCGGCGCCGCCGAGCTGCTCGGCGTCGGGAACCGGACGGGGCGGATCGCGACTGGTCTCGAGGCGGACCTCATCGTGCTCGAGGGGAACCCGCTCGACGACCCGGCGGCGCTGCAGGACGTGCTGGTGGTGGTCACCAACGGCCGCGTCGCCCTCAACCGGCTGCCCTTCGGGCGCGGCCCTGCCCGCTAGGATGCCCGCATGAGCGCCATCGACCCGGCCCTGCTGCCCAAGGGCTACGCGCACCCGGAGAAGCTGGTGAGCACGGCGTGGCTCGCCGCGCACCTCGACGACCCGTCGCTGCGCATCCTCGAGAGCGACGAGGACGTCCTGCTCTACGAGATCGGGCACATCCCGGGCGCGCAGAAGATCGACTGGCACGCCGACCTGAACGACCCGGTGGAGCGCGACTACGTCTCGCCCGACGGGTTCGGGGAGCTGCTGCGCGCCCGGGGGATCGACGAGACGACGCCGGTGATCCTGTACGGCGACCGGAACAACTGGTGGGCGGCGTACGCGCTCTGGGTGTTCGAGCTCTTCCACTTCACGAATGTGCGCCTCCTCGACGGCGGCCGCGCCAAGTGGGAGGCGGAGGGCCGCCCGATGGTGACCGACGTGCCGCGCTTCCCGCGCACGGCGTACGTCGCACCGCCGCGCGACGACGCGCGAATCCGCGCCTTCCTGCCCGAGGTGCTCCAGCACCAGCTGCGCGCTGGTGCCATGATCGACGTCCGCTCGCAGCCGGAGTACACGGGGGAGCGGACGCACATGCCGGACTACCCCCAGGAGGGCACGCTGCGCGGCGGGCACATCCCGGGTGCGCGCAACGTGCCATGGGCGCGCGCGGCGAACGCCGACGGGACCTTCCGCCCGGCCGCCGAGCTGCGGGCGATCTACGAGGGCGAGGCGGGCCTGTCGCACGGCGAGGAGGTCGTCACCTACTGCCGGATCGGCGAGCGGTCGGCGCACACCTGGTTCGCGCTCACCTACCTCCTCGGCTATGGCAAGGTCCGCAACTACGACGGCAGCTGGACCGAGTGGGGCAATGCCGTCCGCACACCGATCAAGAAGGGGAGCGAACCGTGAGCGAGCCGAAGGTCGGGAAGGTGAACAACGTCGTCGTGCGGTGGGACGGTGACCACCGCTTCGACGCCGGCCGGCTCGGGAGCGAGCGCACGATCCGCATCGATGCGGACGCGACGACCGGCCCGGGGCCCGTCGACACGCTGCTCTCGGCGCTCGCGGCCTGCACCGGCGTGGACGTGGTCGACATCCTCGAGAAGCGGCGCACGCCGGTGCAGGGGATGACGGTCGAGGTGCGCGGCGACCGTGTGGACGCCGTACCGGCGCGCCTCGTGCGCGTCCACCTCACGTACAAGATCCGCGGCGCGGGGATCGAGCGCGCGCACGCCGAGCGGGCGATCGAGCTCGCGGTCACCAAGTACTGCTCGGTTCGCGACAGCCTCGACCCGAACCTGCCGGTGGAGTGGACGCTCGAGCTGGCCTGACGCGGCGGCGGTGCGGGCCGTGCGGCGGCCCGTCAGCGGTCCTTCGTCCAGACGAGCACCATCCCGCACCGCCGGTCGACGCCGCCGAACTGCTGCGGGACCGTGGCCGCGCCGTCGTAGACCTCGATCCCGGCGATCTCCTTGGGCGTCGGCAGGAGCTCGAGCGGGAAGTTGCGCGACATCGGGATGCCATCGATGACGATCTGCATCGCGCAGGCGCCGGCGCCGTCGTTCAGCACCGAGCCGCCCTCGCGCTTGCTGATCGCGACCAGGGTCGGGATGCCCGACGCGTTCGGGGAGGGCGCGAGCGAGATCGTCGGCATGAGGCGCAGGTAGTCCGCGGCGACCGGGAGGTTCCGCTTCTCGATCTGCTCCTCGGTGAGGAAGGTGCCGAAACCCTGCTTCCGGCGGGCCTCGAACTCGAGCATGCGCGCCGAGCGGCTCTCCTCGACGACGGTCACCGTCTCGAGGGTGCGGACCGCCGGCTCCATGGAGAAGTTGAGCCGCACGGTGTCACGCGCGGGCACGTCGATGATCGAGGAGATGGGGCGGAAGCCGAGCCGCCGCACCACGAGGAGGTACTGTCCAGGCGGCACGTCGTCGAAGCGGAAGCGGCCGAGCGCGTTCGTCTGCAACCGGATGTCGGTGCGGAAGACGACCACCTCGGCGAAAGGGACGGGCTTGAGCGCCGAGTCCGTGACGACCCCGTCGATGACGCCGTTGGCGCGCGCGGCGGCCTGTTCCGCCGGGCGGCGCGGGTCGTTGCGCGACGGGCTGGCCCACTGGGCGTGGGCGGGAGTCACGGCCACCACGCCGCCGAGGGCGAGGAGGCCGAGCGTGCCGAGGAGCAGGGGGCGGCGCGACGGGTGCATGCGCGGATGGTACACCGCCGCCGGCGCGTTCGACAACTCGCCGCGGTGGGGGCGTCCCGTCGCGATCCGGTCGCCGGGGGTCCCGGTTCCTGACCTTTTGGTCAGCACTTCCTATTGAGCGCCTCTTGCGGCGGAGTCCGAAAAGTGTCGATTACCGCCCGTCAGCTCCGCGCGTTCGAGCGGCATCGCGACGGCTCGTCCCATCGAGCGTCGGTGCCGTGACGCGCGCGAAGGGACCGCAGGTAGAGCGTTACGCTCCTTACACACCCCTTACACATCTCTTTCGGAGGTCACGTGGGAACGAGGCAACTCGTCGCGGCGATCCTCGCGGCGGCTTTCGCGCTCGGTGGGACCGAGGCGCGGGCGCAGGGCACGCGAGAGGTCACCGGCAAGGTCACGCAGGTCGGCGGCGCGCCGCTCGCGGAGGCGAGCGTGACGGTGCTCGGCCAGGCGGTGGGCGTCCGCACGAACGACGCGGGTGAGTACCGGCTCCGCGTGCCGCAGGGCGAGGTGACCCTGCTCGTCCGCGCGATCGGCTACAAGCGCGCCACGGCGCGCGTGGCGCCCACGGCGTCGACGCAGGACTTCTCGCTCGAGAAGGACGTGCTGCAGCTGGAGGGCGTGACGGTGACCGGCCAGGCCACCACGATGGACAAGCGCAACGCGACGACCTCGGTGGCCTCGGTGAACACCGAGGAGCTCAACCGGACGCCGGCGCGCTCGATCGAGAACCAGCTCTCGGGCAAGGTGCTCGGCGCGCGCATCTTCGAGAACA
>CAZPJF010000222.1:0-6176 GCA_964586095.1 uncultured Gemmatimonas sp.
CCAGGACACCGCGGAGCAGGGGCAGGTCTTCGTGGGCGTCTACGACCGGCGCCGCACGCGGGCCTTCCTGTTCGAGCGCGGCACCCACCACGGGGCGCAGCGCGTCGAGACGCGCACGCTCGACCTCACGGGCCCCGGCGACCATGCCCTGGTCGAGGCCCTCGGCGGCGACGAGACCGCGGTCGCCGCGGTCGCCAAGCTCGCGCACGACGTCGAGCTGCTCGACATGGCCGGCCACGAGTTCGACGCCGCGGCGATCCTCGCCGGAGAGCAGACGCCGGTCTACTTCGCCTCGGCGATCACGAACTTCGGCGTCGAGCCCTTCCTCGAGGACTTCCTCCCGCTCGCGCCGTCGCCGGTCGCGCGCGAGAGCTCGGCGGGGCCGATCCCGCCGGGCCTCGAGGCGTTCACCGGCTTCGTGTTCAAGGTGCAGGCGAACATGGACCCGCGGCATCGCGACCGCATCGCGTTCCTGCGCGTCTGCTCGGGGCGCTACGCCGCCGGCCTCGACGTGGTGCACGTGCGCACGGGGAAGGGCTTCAAGCTCGCGCCGCCCCAGCAGTTCCTCGGCCGCGAGCGCGCCTTCGCCGAGGAGGCGCTGCCCGGCGACGTGGTCGGCGTGCACGACCGCGGCTCCCTGCGCATCGGCGACACGCTCGCGTCCCCCGACGCGCCCAAGGACGCCGACGGGAAGCTGCTCGCCTACGTGGGCATCCCGCGCTTCGCGCCCGAGCACTTCGCGCGCATCCTCTCCAAGGACCCGCTCCGCCGGAAGGCGCTCGACAAGGGACTGCGCGAGCTCACGGAGGAGGGGGCCGCGCAGGTCTTCTTCGCCGAGTCGATGATGGGGCCGGTCCCGATCGTGGGCGCGGTGGGCCTGCTCCAGTTCGACGTGATGGTGCACCGGCTCGAGAACGAATACGGCGCGCCCTGCACGCTCGAGAAGCTCCCGTTCCGGTTCCCGCGCTGGGTGACGGGCCCCCGGGCCGAGATCGAGCGGCTCGGCGAGGCGCAGGACCTGCAGCTCCTCTACGACGCCAAGAACCACCCGGTGATCCTCTTCCGGGACGAATGGCGGCTGCGGTGGGCGCTCGAGCGCGCGGAGCAGACCGGGCTGCGGTACTTCGACGCCGCCCCCTGAGGGGAGGCTCCGAACCTTCCGCGGCGCGCATCCGTAACTAACCTCGGCGACTAACGTCGCCCCCCGAGCAACCGTCTGACGTGCACCCGGGTCAGACTGTCGTCGCCCCTCGGCTCCCACCCGTCAACCGACCTCCGTGCCGCTGCGCCGCCTGCTGGCCCTCGCGGGCCTCCTCCTGCTCGCGTTCCTCCCGACCGACCTCCGCGCCCAGGGCGCCGACATCATCCGCGGTCGCGTCACCGGTCCCGACGACCAGCCCATGGCGGGCGTGATCGTCACCGCCACCTCCGTGAGCGGCAACGTGTCGCGGCGGGCCCGCACGGGCCGCGACGGCCGCTACACCATCGCCTTTCCCGGCGGCGACGGCGACTACTTCGTCTTGTTCCAGGCGCTCGGGTTCGCCCCGCGCCGGTTCCAGGTGAAGCGCACCGCCGACCAGGAGATCCTGGTGGCCGACGCGAAGCTGGCGCTCGCGGCGCAGAACCTCGACACCGTGCAGATCGCCGGCGAGCGGAACCGCGTCAACCGCAACCAGACGCAGCAGGACATCTCGGGCACCGAGCGCCCGGTGAACGCGAACGCGCTCCCCGCCGACCAGCAGGGCGACCTCGCCGCGATGGCGGCGTCGATCCCCGGCGTGCAGTTCCTCCCCGGCGCCGACGGCGACCCGTCCGGCTTCTCGGTGCTGGGCCTGACCAACGACCAGAACCAGACCACGCTCAACGGGCTCAACACGGGCGCGTCGAACCTGCCCCGGGACGCCGCGGTCTCGAGCACGCTCATCACCACGCCATACGACGTGTCGCGCGGCGGCTTCAGCGGCGGCCAGTTCAACGTCCGGAGCCGCTCGGGCTCCAACTTCGTCGGGCGCGCGGCGAGCCTGAACCTCGCGAACCCGGCGCTCCAGTGGACCGACCCCGCCGGGCGCGCGCTCAACCAGGAGTACTCCAACACCTCGCTCGGCGGCTCCTTCAGCGGGCCGATCGAGTTCGACAAGGCGTTCTACAACATCTCGTACCAGGTCGGGCGCCGCGCGAACGACCTGAACACGCTGCTCAACACGAGCGACGTCGGGCTCCAGACCTCGGGCGTCGCACCGGACTCGATCGCACGGCTCCTCGCCATCCTGCAGGCGCAGGGCATCCCGGCCAGCGTGGGCGGGTTCCCGGGGGACCGTACCAACGACAACCTGAACGTGTTCGGCGCACTCGACTGGGCGCCGCCGGGCTCGCTCACGGGCCAGGCGCTGAACGTCACGTTCAACGGGAATGTCTCCAAGCAGGCGCCGGTGACGGGCCTTGGCTCGCAGATGCCGGCCTGGTCGGGCGACCGGACCAGCGGTGGCGGCGGGGCGCAGCTCCGGCACACGAACTTCTACGGGATCTTCCTCAGCGAGACCAACCTCGGCTACAGCGCCTCGCGCAACAACGGCGACCCGTACCTCGTGCTGCCGAGCGGCACGGTGCTCATCAACTCGACCTTCGCCGACGGCTCCAACGGCGTGATGAACGTCTCGTTCGGCGGCAACCCGACGCTCAACACGACGCAGACCACGGGCGCGTTCGCGTTCAACAACACGCTCAACTGGTTCTCGCTCAACAACCGGCACCGGCTCAAGCTCACCACCGAGCTCCGGCACGACGCCTACTCGTTCGACCAGACGCAGAACATCCTGGGCACCTTCCGCTTCAACTCGCTCGCCGACCTCGAGAACGACCTCCCGGTGTCGTTCACCCGGTCGCTCAGCCCGCGCACCCGCGCCTCGAGCCAGTGGATCGTCGGCGCGTCGCTCGGCGACTCCTGGCGCGTGAGCCCCGACTTCCAGCTCCAGTACGGCGTGCGGCTCGACGGCAACCGCTTCAACGACCGGCCGAACGCGAACCCGGTCGTCGCGCAGGCGTTCGGCGTGCGCAATGACCACCTCCCCAACACGCTGCTCGCGAGCCCGCGGGTGGGCTTCTCCTGGACGTACGGCGTCGCGCCGCAGATCCCCGGCTTCGAGGGTGCGGTGCGCGGCCCGCGCGCGGTGGTGCGCGGCGGCATCGGCGTCTTCCAGAACACCCCCGCCACCCGGCTCACCAGCAACGCGCTCGACAACACGGGGCTCCCCTCCGGCATCCAGAACCTCGCCTGCACCGGCAATGCGGCCCCGGTCCCCGACTGGGTGACGTACGGCAACGACCTCACGCAGATCCCCGAGCTCTGCGCCGACGGCACCACCGGGTCCACCTTCTCCAACGCGCTGCCGAACGTCTCGCTCTTCGAGGACGGCTACCGCGCCCAGCGGTCGCTCCGCTCCAACCTCCAGTGGAACGGGCCCGTCCTCAACAACCGCTTCACGGCGACGGTCGAGGTCACCTACTCGTACAACCAGTTCCAGCCGAGCGCGATCGACCTGAACTTCAACCCGACGCAGCGCTTCACGCTGCCCGACGAGGGCGCTCGCCCGGTGTTCGTGAACACCACCGACATCTTCCCCGCGACCGGCGCCATCGCGCCCGGCGCGAACCGCGTGAACAACCAGTTCAACCGCGTGAGCCAGTCCGTGAGCGACCTCGAGGGGATGAGCCGCCAGCTCACCCTGCGCCTCACCCCCACGCGCTTCAGCACCGGCTTCACCTGGAACGTCGCGTACGTCTTCAACGACAACCGCGAGCAGGTGCGCGGCTTCACCAACACGGCGGCGAATCCCCTCACGGTGGAGTGGACGCCGAGCACGTTCAACACGAAGCACCAGTTCAGCTACAACCTCGGCTACAACTTCTTCGACGCCGTGCGCGTGAACTGGTCGGGCAGCTTCCGGATGGGGAATCCCTACACGCCGGTGGTCGCCGGGGACGTGAACGGCGACGGCTACAACAACGACCGCGCGTTCGTCTTCGACCCGGCGACGGCCAACGACCCCGCGGTCGCGGCGGCCATGACCGCGCTGCTCGAGAGCACCGACGGCAGCGCGCGCGAGTGCCTCCTGGGCCAGATGGGGCGCGTCGCCGGGCGGAACAGCTGCCGGGGACCCTGGCTCCAGACGGCCAATCTCACGCTCTCCATCAATCCGCTGAAGATCCGGCTCCCGCAGCGGGCCACCATCTCGCTCAACATCGCCAACCCCCTCGGCGCCGCGGACCTGCTGCTGCACGGCGAGGACGGCATCAAGGGGTGGGGCCAGGCGCGCACGCCGGAGGCGACGCTGCTGTACGTGCGCGGCTTCGACCCCGTCACGCAGCGCTACCGCTACGACGTGAACCAGCGCTTCGGCAACACCAGCCCGCAGCTCTCGGCGATCCGGGCGCCGGTGGCGGTCACGCTCCAGTTCCGCTACGACCTCGGGCCCACGCGCGAGCGGCAGCTGCTGCTGCAGACGCTCGACCGCGGGCGCCTGCGCGACGGCAACAAGGCGACCGAGCCGGCGCTCAAGGCGCAGTACGGCAATGCCGGGCTGCCGAACCCCATGGCGACGATCCTCCGCCAGGCCGACACGCTCAAGCTCGCGAGCGCGCAGGCCGACAGCCTCGCGACCATGAACCGGTGGTACCTGATCCAGCTCGACCGGATCTGGGCGCCGGTCGCGAAGGAACTCGCCGCGCTCCCCGACGGCTACGACCGCGAAGCGGCGTTCCTGAAGTACACCAAGGCGCGCCAGTCGTCGGTGGACCTCCTGCTCCAGCTCGAGCCGCGCCTCAATCGCGTGCTCACCAAGGAACAGAAGCGGAAGCTCCCGACCTTCATCGCGAGCTACCTCGACCGGCGCTTCCTGCGGTCGGTGCGCAACGGGACCGCTGGCACCGGCTTCGGGGTACCGGGTGGGTTCGACGTGGGGATGATCGGCGGGGGCGGCCCGTCGTTCGAGATCCGCCGATGATCGCGCGCCGCCCCGCCCCAACGTCTTCCAGGGAACGCCTCATGCCTCCTGTACGCACCATCCGCGCGGCCCTCGCGCCGCTCGCCGTCACCGTGGGGGCCGGGCTCGTCGCGGCGCTGGCCGCGCCCGTCGCGCCCCTCGCCGCGCAGCAGGCCAAGCTGCCGCCTGTGCGCCTGCTCGGCCCCATCAGCGCGCGCTCCGAGGAGCCGCTCGGTTCCGTCGGCACGGCGGTGCCGCTCCCGGGCGGCCGGGTGCTCGTGAACGACATCCTCAACCGCCGCGTCGTGATGTTCGACTCCACGCTCAAGGAGGTCACGGTCGTGGCCGACACCACGAGCGCCACCGCGAACGCCTACGGCGCGCGCGGCGGCGGCCTGATCGGCTACGGCGGCGACTCGGCGCTCTTCATCGACCCCGCCTCGCTCTCGATGATGGTGATCAACGGCGCGGGCGAGCTCACCACCGTGCGCGCGGTCCCGCGTGCGAACGAGATCAACTTCCTCGCCGGCGGCCCCAACGGGCGCCCCGGGTTCGACCCGCAGGGGCGGCTCGTGTACCGCGGCATCGCGCGGGCGGGGGCGGGACGCGGCGGCCCCGGAGGCGCGCGCCAGGGTGTGGGTGGCGGGCGGCCGGGCGCGGCACGGCAGGGCGGCGGCGGCGCCGGCATCGGCGGTCCCGGCGGCATGAGCTTCGCGCTCCCGGAGCAGCCCGACTCCGCGCCCGTCGTGCGGGTCGACCTCGCGTCGCGCGCGGTCGATACCCTGACGACCTTCAAGATCCCGAAGATGGACATCAAGGTCTCCCAGGGCGCCGACGGCCGGATGAGCGTCCAGACCACCGTGCACCCGATGCCCGCCGTCGACGACTGGGCGCTCCTCAGCGATGGGACCATCGCGGTGGTCCGCGGCCACGACTTCCACATCGACTGGCGCTCGCCCGACGGCACCCTGACCTCGGGACCCAAGCTCGCGTTCGAGTGGCAGCGCCTGAGCGACGAGGACAAGCAGATGGTGGTCGACAGCGCGCGCGCCGCGATCGAGAAGCAGCGCGAGGAGGCGCAACGCATGATGCAGGCGGCCGGCGGCCCGATGGCGTTCGTGCAGGGCGGCGGCGCCGAGCGCATGATGGTGATGGGCGGCGGCGCGATGGCGGGCGGCGCTCCGCCGCAGCGCGGTG
>CAZPJF010000223.1:0-6118 GCA_964586095.1 uncultured Gemmatimonas sp.
TGCCGAGCCGCATGAACGTCGGGCAGATCCTCGAGATCCACCTCGGCTGGGGCGCTTACGAGCTCGGCCGGAAGCTCACGGCGATGATCGAGCAGCAGCGCGCGCTCGCCGAGGTGAAGGATCAGCTGACGAAGATCTACGCCGGCGACGAGTCGATGGCGGGCTTCTTCGACGACCTCGGGGCGGCCGACGTGCAGAGCTTCGTGAAGAAGGTCCGGCGCGGCGTCTTCATGGGCTCGCCGGTCTTCGACGGCGCGCACGAGTCCGACATCAAGGGCGCCCTCTCGATCGCGGGGCTGCCGTCGACGGGTCAGACGATCCTCTTCGACGGCCGCACCGGAGAGGCGTTCGATCAGAACGTCACGGTGGGCGTGATGTACATGCTCAAGCTCCACCACCTCGTCGACGACAAGATCCACGCCCGGTCGATCGGGCCGTACTCGCTGGTCACGCAGCAGCCGCTCGGCGGCAAGGCGCAGTTCGGCGGCCAGCGGCTCGGCGAGATGGAGGTCTGGGCGATGGAGGCCTACGGCGCCGCGTACGCGCTGCAGGAGTTCCTCACCGTCAAGAGCGACGACGTCATGGGGCGGACCCGGATGTACGAGGCCATCGTCAAGGGGGACTACACCCTGGAGGCGGGCCTGCCGGAGAGCTTCAACGTCCTCATCAAGGAGCTCCAGTCGCTGTGCCTGAACGTGGAGCTCGTCGAGACGACCGGGGGCATGGAGGCCTCGGCCGCGGAGGAAGAGGAGTGATGCGAGACGTCCTCCAGCGATGGGGGCGCGCGGCGCGCGGCGCCCCGCCCCCGAACCCGCGCGGGCCGTCCGTGACCGCCCGCGCGACCCGACTCATCGGTTCTGTTTCCGTCTCCGGAGGTCTGCATGCGTGACATCTTCAGCTTCTTCGAGAAGCCCAAGGACCCGCTGTCGTTCAGCGCCATCCGCATCTCGCTCGCGAGCCCCGAGAAGATCCGCGAGTGGTCGCACGGTGAGGTCAAGAAGCCGGAGACCATCAACTACCGGACGTTCAAGCCGGAGCGCGACGGCCTCTTCTGCGCGAAGATCTTCGGTCCCGTGAAGGACTACGAGTGCAACTGCGGCAAGTACAAGCGCATGAAGCACCGCGGGATCGTCTGCGAGAAGTGCGGCGTCGAGGTCATCCAGTCGAAGGTCCGGCGGGAGCGGCTCGGCCACATCTCGCTCGCGACGCCGGTCGCGCACATCTGGTTCCTGAAGAGCCTGCCGTCGCGCATCGGCAACATGCTCGACATCACGCTCAAGGACCTGGAGAAGGTCCTCTACTGCGAGGCCTACATCGTCATCGACCCGAAGGACACGAACCTCCAGCGGGGCGACCTCCTGAGCGAGGAGCGGTACCTCCAGCTCATCGAGGAGTACGGCGACGATCGGTTCGCCGCCGGGATGGGCGGCGAGGCGGTCCTCGAGATGCTGAAGCAGGTCGACGTGCACGCGCTCGCCGAGCTGCTCCGGAGCGAGATGCGCGCGGCGACCAGCGAGGCGAAGCGGAAGAAGCTCGCCAAGCGCCTCAAGGTCGTCGAGGCGTTCCGCGAGAGCGGTAATCGCCCGGAGTGGATGATGCTGACGGTGATCCCGGTGCTGCCGCCGGATCTCCGCCCGCTCGTCCCGCTCGACGGCGGGAGGTTCGCGACCAGCGATCTCAACGACCTCTACCGCCGCGTCATCAACCGCAACAACCGCCTGAAGCGCCTGCTCGAGCTCAACGCGCCGGAGATCATCATCCGCAACGAGCGGCGGATGCTCCAGGAGGCGGTGGACGCGCTCTTCGACAACGGCCGCCGCGGCAAGACCATCACCGGGCCCAACAAGCGCCCGCTCAAGTCGCTGTCCGACATGCTGAAGGGCAAGCAGGGCCGGTTCCGGCAGAACCTGCTCGGCAAGCGCGTCGACTACTCGGGCCGCTCGGTCATCGTCGTCGGCCCGACGCTGCGCCTGCACCAGTGCGGCCTGCCGAAGAAGATGGCGCTCGAGCTGTTCAAGCCCTTCATCTACAACAAGCTCGAAGAGCGCGGGTACGTCAACACCATCAAGAGCGCCAAGAAGATGGTGGAGAAGGAGCGCCCGGAGGTCTGGGACATCCTCGAGGAGGTCATCAGCGAGCACCCGGTGCTCCTGAACCGCGCCCCGACGCTCCACCGCCTCGGCATCCAGGCGTTCGAGCCGGTGCTGATCGAGGGCAAGGCGATCCAGCTCCATCCGCTGGTCTGCGCGGCGTTCAACGCCGACTTCGACGGCGACCAGATGGCCGTGCACGTGCCGCTCTCGGTCGAGGCGCAGATGGAGGCGCGGGTGCTCATGATGAGCACCAACAACATCCTCTCGCCCGCCAGCGGCAAGCCGATCATCAACCCGACCCAGGACATCGTGCTCGGGCTCTACTACGCCACCCGCGAGCGCAAGTTCTCGAAGGGCTCGTACCGCGCGGGCACGCTCACCGTGGACGAGTCCGGCACGGCGAGCGGGTACCTCCGGGGCGTCTACGCCTCCCCCGAGGAGGTGCGCATGGCCTACGACAACGGCGAGGTCCTGCTGCACTCCGGCATCCGCGTGCGCGTGCCGGTCATCGACGACGACGGCAACCCGGTGCTCGACGAGCTCGGGCACGTGCGGCGGCGCGTCGTCGAGACCACCGTCGGCCGCGTGCTCATCTCCGAGGTGCTGCCGAAGGGCGTGCCCTTCGAGTACGCCAACAAGACGCTCGACAAGAAGGCGCTCTCGCAGCTCATCGACGTCTGCTACCGGATCCACCGGAACAAGGAGACCGTCCTCCTCGCCGACCGGCTCCGCACGCTCGGCTTCGACCACGCGATGCGGGCGGGCATCTCCATCTGCATGGATCACATGGTGATCCCGCCCGCGAAGCGGGTGCTCCTCGGCGAGGCGCAGAAGGAGGTCGAGCGCGTCGTCGAGCAGTACCAGGAGGGGCTCATCACGGACGGTGAGCGCTACAACAAGATCGTCGACATCTGGGCGAGCATCGCCGATCAGGTCACGACCGAGATGATGGCGGGGATCGGCAAGGAGACCGTCACCGATCCGGAGACGGGCAAGGAGCAGGTCGAGCCGAGCTTCAACCCCATCTACATCATGGCCGACTCCGGGGCGCGCGGGTCCACGCAGCAGATCCGGCAGCTCGCCGCGATGCGCGGCCTGATGGCCAAGCCCTCGGGCGAGATCATCGAGACGCCGATCACCGCGAACTTCCGCGAGGGTCTCAGCGTGCTCCAGTACTTCATCTCGACGCACGGCGCGCGGAAGGGCCTCGCGGACACGGCGCTCAAGACGGCGAACTCCGGCTACCTCACGCGCCGGCTCGTCGACGTGGCGCAGGACGCGGTCATCTCCGACTTCGACTGCGGCACGCTCGACGGCATCCGCGTGGCGAAGCTCGAGGAGGCCGGCGAGGTCATCCAGCCGCTCGGCGACCGGATCCTCGGCCGCGTGGCGCTCGAGGACGTGGTCGACCCGCTGACGGGCGAGGTCCTGATCCGCGCGAACACCGAGCTCGACGAGACCGCGGTCCGGGCGATCGAGGACGCGGGCATCGAGGAGGTCGTGATCCGGTCGGTGCTCACCTGCCAGCTCCGGCGCGGGGTGTGCGCGCTCTGCTACGGCCGCGACCTGGCGCGCGGCTACCGGGTCAACATCGGCGAGGCGGTCGGCATCATCGCCGCGCAGTCGATCGGCGAGCCGGGCACGCAGCTCACGATGCGGACCTTCCACATCGGCGGCACGATGGCCCGCGGCAAGATCGAGGCGAGCTACCTCGAGTCCCGCACCGAGGGCACCGTGCGGCTCCGGCGCGCCGTCATCCAGAAGAAGCGCGACGGCACGATGGTGGTCATGAACCGCCACGGCGAGATCGTGATCGTCGACGAGACGGGCCGCGAGCGCGAGCACAACCGCCTCGTCTACGGCGCGATCATCAAGAAGGGCGACGGCGAGCGGGTGAAGCCCGGCGAGCTGCTCGCCGAGTGGGACCAGTTCGCGACGCCGATCCTCACCGAGGTCTCCGGCGTGGTGAAGTACGGCGACCTCATCGAGGGCGTCAGCGTGCAGGAGCGCCTCGACGAGGTGACCGGCCTCTCGCGGAAGGTCGTCATCGAGTCCAAGGCGACCGACGTCCGCCCGCGGATCTCGCTGAAGGACCCCGAGACCGGCAAGACGCTCAAGCTGCCCGGCAGCGAGCTCGACGCCCGGTACCTGCTCCCGGTCGGCGCGCACATCGTCGCCCAGGAGCTCGACCACATCGAGGCCGGCGAGGTCATCGCCAAGATCCCGCGCGACACGACCAAGGTGCAGGACATCACCGGCGGTCTGCCCCGCGTGGCCGAGCTCTTCGAGGCGCGGAAGCCCAAGGATCACGCCATCATCAGCGAGATCGACGGTGAGGTCAGCTTCGGCAAGGACACGAAGGGCAAGCGCAAGGTCATCATCACGCCCTACTCGCCCGAGGGGCAGGCGCTCTCGGATCAGCTCCGCGAGTACCTGATCCCGAAGGGCAAGCACATCCACGTGCAGCCCGGCGATCGGGTGCGCGCGGGCGACCCGCTCCAGGACGGTCCGCCGAACCCGCACGACATCCTGCGCGTCAAGGGCGAGAAGGAGCTCGCGGCCTGGCTCGTGAACGAGATCCAGCAGGTCTATCGCCTCCAGGGCGTGAGCATCAACGACAAGCACATCGAGGTGATCGTCCGCCAGATGCTGCGCCGCGTCCGCGTGCGCGAGGTCGGCGACACGAACTTCCTCGTCGACGAGCAGGTGGAGAAGCACATCTTCGAGCGCGAGAACGAGCGCGTCCTCGAGCGCGGCGGCAAGCCGGCGATCGCGGAGGCGCTGCTGCTCGGCATCACGAAGGCGAGCCTCTCGACCGAGTCGTTCATCAGCGCGTCCTCCTTCCAGGAGACCACGAAGGTGCTCACCGAGGCCGCGATCAACGGCAAGACGGACGACCTGCGGGGCCTGAAGGAGAACGTGATCATGGGCCGCCTGATCCCGGCCGGCACGGGGCTGCCCGCCTACAAGCGGCTGCACGTGGTCGTCGAGGGCGAGCCGGTGCCGCAGCCGCATCCGGCCGCCCCGCCGCGCCCGCGCCCGGAGGAGACGCTCTCGGCCGTCAACGAGGAGTGAGCGCCGGTCCCACGAGCGGGGCGCCGTGCCTGCGACCGGCGCCCCGCCGATGGCCGGCGCGACGCCCGCCGGCGTCCTCCGGCCGATTCACCTCGACGGCGCGAGGACGCCGCGCCGCCTGCAGGCCGGCTGCGGCAGGCGCGAGCGCGGGGGCGACCTTTCAGGACGAGATGCCCGGCATTTGAGCGCATCCAACCGGACAAGGCGCGCCGTGCGCGGCCTCCCCCGAGCGCCGAGCAGCGCTCGGGGGCCGCAGCGCGGAGCCCCCGAGCGTTGAGCACCGCACGCGACCGGCGGAATGTGGGTAGAATCGGGGCTTCAATGGTCGCTGCCCACGGCTTCAACCAGCGGATCGCAGACCGCCTCCTCATCGATGGCCGCCTCGCGCCGGACGATCACCGCCGCGCCGTGGAGTACGCCGTCCGCAACCGCTGCCGGATCGAGGACGCGATCATCGATCTCGACATCCTGAGCGAGGCGGATCTCCTCAAGTTCATCGCCACCCTCCACAACACCCGCTTCGTCTCCACCGAGAAGCTCTCGAAGGCGATCATCGACCAGCGCGTGCTCGCGAAGGTCTCCGCGGTCACCGCCACCTTGCACGGGGTCTTCCCCGTGCTGCTCGACGAGCGGGGCACGACGCTCTCCGTCGCCACCGGCGATCCGGACAACGACTCGGCCCTGCACGAGGTCCGGCTCGCCGCGGGCGTACGCGAGGTGCGGGCGATCGTGGCCCGCCCCGCCGCGGTGCGCGCCGCGATCTCGTACCACTACCGGGGCGACACCACCGCGTTCAACGCGCTCCTCCGGCCGGTCAACAGCTTCGACGACATCCTCTACAACAGCCCCTTCGAGAGGACGTCAGCGCAGCACCTGCAAGCCCTGCCGCCCCCGCCGGCGGCGCCCGCGCCGGTGGTCGCGCCCGTCGCGCCCGCGCCGGTGGCCGCGCC
>CAZPJF010000224.1:0-6069 GCA_964586095.1 uncultured Gemmatimonas sp.
CAGGCGGCTGCGATCCTCGTCGAGGGGGAGCGGATCCGCGCGGTCGGCCAGGTGGGGCAGCTGGCCGTCCCCGCCGGCGCGACGGTGATCTCCACCGAGGGACAGTACGTGCTCCCGGGGCTCTGGGACATGCACGTGCACCTGATGCTCGTGGGGCACGGCAACTACTCGTACTGGGACCGCACCTACCCGCGCGAGCTGCGCGGGACGATCATCCCGGCGGCGGCGCGCCAGAGCCTGATGGCCGGTGTCACGAGCGTCCGCGACCTCGGCGCACCGCTCGACGACATCATGGACGTGAAGCGGCGCATCGCGCGCGGCGAGCTGGAGGGGGCGACCATCTACACGTCGGGCCCGTTCCTGCAGCATGTCCCCTACCCCGGCACGGAGGCCTTCCGCTGGGGGATCAACGGCCCCGCCGACGCCCGCGCCAAGGTGAACCGCCTCGCCGACGCCGGCGTGGACGTCATCAAGCTGATCGACCAGGACGAGATGACGATGGACGAGGTGCGCGCGGTGGTGGACGAGGCGCACAAGCGGCGGATCCCGGTGGTCGCGCACGCGCACCGTCCCGAGGAGGTGCGGCGCGGCCTGCTCGCCGGCGTGGACGACTTCGAGCACACGGGGATGCAGACGAGCCCGGGCTACCCCGACGACGTGCTCGTGCCGCTCCGGGAGCGCACGGCACAGGGCGCGCGCGGCCCGCTCTACTGGACGCCGACCATCGACGTGCTCACGCACTACACCGCGCGCCGCGACGACGCCGAGTACCTCGACGACCCGCGCTGGTACCGCTACCTGCCGGACTCGATCGCGCGGGACATCCGGGCGTCGATCCGCACCCTCGACACGCTCGCCTACTACCGGTTCGTCCCCGACCGCGAGGCGACGCTGCAGCGCAAGTTCCGGCAGCTGCGCGAGAGCGGCGTGCGGATGCTCATCGGCACGGACGCGGGGGTACCGGGCAACTTCCACGGCTACGCGACGCCCGAGGAGATGGTGACGTGGGTCCGCGTGTACGGCGTGGACCCGATGGAGACCATCCGCGCCGCGACCTACTGGCCGGCGATGGCGATGGGGGTGCTCGACAAGGTCGGGACGGTCTCGCCGGGGAAGGTGGCCGACCTGATCACGGTGGCGCACAACCCGCTCGCGTCGATCGAGACGGTCCGTGACGTGCGGATGGTGATGCAGCGGGGGCGCAGGATACGATGAACGGTGGAGGAAGGATGGGGCGAGGCCGTACGGCCTCGCCCCGTTCATCCTTCATCCTCCATCTGCCCTTCAGAACGGCCGCTCCAAGCTCGTCGACTGCGGCGTGAACAGCTCCGCCCCCGTCTCCGTGATCACCATGTCGTCCTCGAGCCGCATCCCGAACTCGCCCGGGATGTAGATCCCCGGCTCGTCCGAGAAGGTCATCCCCGGCTGCAGGGGGAGCGTGTTGCCGCGCACGAGGTAGGGCCACTCGTGGCCGTCCATCCCCATGCCGTGGCCCACGCGGTGCGAGAAGAACCTGTAGTCGGGGCCGTAGCCGGCATCCACGATCACCTTCCGCGCGGCGGCGTCCACCGCCTCGCAGGGGAGCCCCGGGCGCGCCGCGCGCAACGCGGCGGTCTGGGCGCGGAACTCGAGGTCGAAGACGTCCTTCATCTTCTGCGTCGGCGTGCCGAGCACGAAGGTGCGCGTGATGTCGGAGCTGTACCCCTCCACCTTGCAGCCGCCGTCGATCATCACGATGGTGCCCTCGCGGATCACCTGCGGCGTGGCGGAGCCGTGCGGGAGCGCCGAGTACTTGCCGACCTGCACGCTGGCGCCGCCGCTGTAGCCCAGCCGCTCGTGCGCCGCCGCGATCAGGCGCCCCACCTCGGCCTGCGTCATCCCCTCCCGGAGCGATCTCCAGACAGCCTCATAGGCCTTGAGCGTCACCGCGCTCGCGTGCCGCATCAGCGCGAGCTCGTGCGCGTCCTTCACCATCCGGCAGCCGGCAGTGACCGGCGTGCCGTCCACGAGGCGCACGGCGGGGAGCCTGGAGACGCCGTGGCTGAACTGCCATCGCACCGTCTCCTCGATGGCGATCGTCGCCGCCGAGAGGCCGCGCGCGCGGAGCCCGCCCGCCACGAGCGCGTACGGGTCCTCGTCCTCCTCCCAGGCGAGGACGTCGGCCCCATCGGTCATCGGCCCGAGCGCCACCTGCTCCATCGCGCGCTCCTCCTCGAACTTGGGCGTCACGAGGAAGGGCTTGCCGTTCGCAGGGATGAAGGCCGCGAGCAGCCGCTCGCTCAGCCCCCACTGGATCCCCGTGTAGTAGACCATCGAGGTGCCGCCGGTGAGCATGAGCAGGTCCACGCCCTGCTCGCGCATCAGTCGGCGCGCCTTCTCGATCCGCCCCTGCCGCTCGGCCACGGAGATCGGCACCACGCCCTCCTTCATCGGCGTGAGCGCCCGGATGGCTGGCGGCAGCTCGCCGCCCTGCGCGGGGGCGGCGTGCTCGTCCTGGGCGAGCGCCTCGCGGCCGGCGAGCGCGGCGCCGGTCCCAAGGATCGCGGTCGAAGAGAGGAACTGGCGGCGGGTCGGCATCGGGATGGTCGGGGATGGGAGTGGGACGGCAGGGTGAGCAGCGGACTGCGATGAAAGCTGAAGGATGAATGAGGCGCGGCCGTACGGCCGCGCCCCCTTCATCATTCATCCTTCATCGCCCCCTAGAACACCCTCAAGGAGAAGTACCGCTTGGGATCCCGCCGGAAATCGTTGATGAGCGTCCGCAGGTCCACCAGCAGCGAATCCGAGTTCCGGTAGAGCGACGGGTCGTTCACGAGGAGCCCGAGCGAGCCCTCGCCGCGGTTCACCTTGCCGAGCACCGAGTCGGCGTGCGCGATCGTGCTGCGGAGCCCCGCCTCGCTCTGCTGCAGTGCGAGCGTGAGGTCGTTGATCCGGGTGCTCGCGGCGCGGAGGTTCGCGGTCGCGCGCTCGGTCTCCTTGATGATGTTCGCGATCTCGCCCTGGCTCGTCGCGGAGTCCACGCGGCCCGAGGTGTTGCGGATGGCGGCGGCCGTGCGCGCGACGTCCTCCATGGAGGAGCGCACGTCGACCGCGATCGAATCCAGGTTCTGCGACTGCACGCGCACCGCGCGCGCGAGGTCCTGGCTCAGGCGCGTGAAGTTCCGGATGCTCGCGCGCAGCTCGCGCGCGGCGCTGTCGTCGAACGCCGTCCGCACGCGCTCGGCCACGCTCGCCACGTTCCCCGCGATGCCGCCGGCCACCGTGGTGAGCTGGGCGATGTCGGGGAGGACGGCGCCGGGGAGCGCGCCCGGGGGCGCGCCGGCCGCGTCGGCCAGCTGCGCGGTGACCTCGCGGATCTGCGGCGCGCCGCTCCGCGTCGCGATCAGCGCCTGGAACTCGCCGAGGAGCGACGAGGACTGGATCAGCGCGACCGGGTCCGGCGGGAGCGCGATCCCCTCGTCGAGGTCGATCTCGACCAGCACCCAACCGCTGTCGGCGAGCGAGATGCGGCGGACGCGGCCCGCTTGCACGCCGCGGATCACCACCACGTTCCCCACCTGCAGGTTGCCGACGTCGCGGAAGCGCGCGCTCACCTCCTGCCGCTGCTCGCCGAGGTCGGCCTGCTGGAGGAACATCGTCGCGGCGACCACGAGCACCATCGTCGCGATGATCGCCGCGCCCACGAGCCAATCGTTCGATCGCGTCTTCACCGGGCCCTCCCGAGGAGCCAGACCATCGCCCAGAAGGCATCGAGCACCAGGATCATCACCGCCGACTGCACCACCGCGCTCGTCGCCGACGATCCCACGCCCTGGGCGCCCCCGCGCGCGCGGAGGCCGTTCACGCACCCCAACACCGTCACGGCGAACCCGAAGCTCGCCGACTTGACCAGCCCGTACCGCACGTCGAAGGCGTCGAAGAAGAGCCGCGCCCCCTTGAGGAACTCCTGCGACGAGAGGTCGAGGAGCCCGAGCGAGGCGCCCCACCCCGCCGCGACGCCGACGACCATCGCCACCCCCACCACGACCGGGAACATGATGATCCCGGCGAGGATCCGCGGCACCACGAGGTACGCGATCGGGTCGAACGAGAGCGTCTCGAGCGCATCGACCTGCTCGGTCACGCGCATGGTGCCGAGCTCGGCGGCGATGTTCGCCCCGACCCTTCCTGCGAGTGCGAGGCCGGTGAGCACCGGGGCGAGCTCCATCATGACCGTCTTCTGGACCAGCGTCCCCACGAGGTAGCGCGGCACCCAGCCGGTGAAGCTGTAGCTGGCCAGCAGGGCGAGCACCACACCCGTGAAGAGCGCGATGAGGATGCCGATCGGGAGGGAGTCGACGCCGAGCTTCCGGGCCTGCTGGGTGAAGTTCGGTCCCCAGGTCCGGACGTCACGGGCGGAGCGGACCGCCTCGGCCGTGAGCTTCCCGGCCGCGCCGAACGACTCCAGGGCCTCGCGGAACACCCTGCCGATGGTCTCGAGCACGTCAAGAAGTTACGAGTTTGGCCGGGGGGCCCACAGAGGGGAAACCGGACCTGGCGGTCGGGGAGTCCGGGGGTGGGCGACCGGGGCTGGGCCCGCGGGACCGGCCGTTCGCTGTCGGTGCACCGGGGCGGGCGACGCAGGCAGGGTAGGGCACGGCCCGGACGCAGCGCTGACGCGCGGGCGCCGCGGGGCCGAAGCTTCGCCGGTTATCTTTCCCTCCCGCCCCAAGCCCGCTCGGAGGAGCCGCACCCTGGGCAAGCTCGTCGTCCTGATGGTCACCGCGTTCCTGGACATGGTGGGGCTCCTCATGGTGCTCCCCCTGCTCCCGTACTACGCGAAGCGGTTCGTGGGCGAGGGCCCGCTCTGGCGGCTGCTGGACGCCCTCGGGCTGGGGGGTGAGGGATCGGTCATCGCCCTCATGGTGAGCTCGTTCGCCATCGCGCAGCTCGTGAGCGCGCCCATGTGGGGCCGCGTGAGCGACCGCCTGGGGCGCCGGCCGGCGCTGCTCGTGGGGATGGCCGCGAGCGGGATCGCGTACGTGGTGTTCGCGTTCGCGAACTCGCTCGAGCTGCTCTTCTTCTCGCGGATCATCCAGGGGGCGGGGGGCGGGACCGTCGGCGTCATCCAGGCCTACGTGGCCGATGCGACCGAGCCGAAGGACCGCGCGAAGACCCTCGGGTGGCTCTCGGCGGCGACCAACGCCGGGGTCGCGATCGGGCCCGTCCTCGGCTCGGCGTCGGCGCGGTTCGGCGCGCCCGCGCCGGGACTGCTGGCCGCGGCGCTGACGCTCGTGACCATGGCGTTCGCGTTCAAGTACCTCACCGAGAGCAACGAGCGGGTGGGGGCCAAGACGGGCGAGCACCCGGTGATCCGCAAGTCGCGCACGGCGCTCGCGCGCGTGGTCTCGCATCCCGGCGACCCCGCGTCGCGGCTCATCTGGATGTACGCCGTGGGGATGGGCGCCTTCCAGGGGATGACGGCGATCCTCGCGCTGTTCCTGCTCGACCGGTTCGGGATCGACGAGAAGGGGATCGGCTACGTGTTCGCGTACATCGGCGTGCTGTCGGTGGTCGCGCGCGCGCTGGTGCTCGGGCCGGCGGTCGACAAGTACCGCGAGCCGCGGCTCTCGCGGTACGGGCAGACGCTGCTCGCGCTCGGCCTGCTCGCGCTCCCGTTCACGACCAACTACCTGTCGCTGGCGCTCGCGATCCTGCTGGTGCCGCTGGGCACCGCGTTCACCTTCCCGTGCGTGACGGGGATGCTGAGCCAGGTGATCCCGAACCACGAGCGCGGGCTGTACATGGGAGTGCAGCAGACGTTCGGGGGCGTGGCGCGGGTGATCGGGCCGATCTGGGCGGGGTTCGCGTTCGACTACCTTGGGAAGGGCGTGCCGTTCTATACGGGGGCGGCGCTGGCGGGGGCGACGATCCTGCTGGGGGTGGGGATCGAGCAGCACATTCCGCCGCACGGGGTGGCGAAGCCGGCGGCGTGAGGCGCCGCGCCGGGGCCCCGCCCGACGGCGAGCCCCGGCGCCGGCGACATTTCGGTGTGCGGCAGCAGCGCGGGGATGTCGAGAGCGCGTTCCG
>CAZPJF010000225.1:0-6052 GCA_964586095.1 uncultured Gemmatimonas sp.
TCCGCGATCGGCTCTCGGACGCGCTCCGGCGCGCCGCCGAGGTCGAACGCGACCTTCTCGATCCCAAGACGGTCAAGGACGCCAGGCTGATGGCGTCCCTCGGCCGCGAACACCAGCGGCTGACGCAGGTGGTCGAGGCCGCCAAGGCCCTCGAGAAGATGGACGAAGAGCTCGCGCAGGCGCGCGAGCTCTTGTCGTTCGATGACCCCGAGCTGGCGGCGGAGGCGAAGCAGGAGGTCGCGCGGCTCGAGCGCGCGATCCCCGAGGCGGAGGCTGCCCTCAAGCCCCTCCTCCTCCCGCCCGACCCCCTCCACGACCGCAATGCGATCGTCGAGGTCCGGGCCGGCACCGGCGGCGACGAGGCGGCCCTCTTCGCCGCCGACCTGCACCGCATGTACACCCGCTACATCGAGCGGCACGGCGGCTGGCGGATCGAGCCCATCTCCTTCTCCGAGGGGACCCTCGGCGGGATCAAGGAGGCCATCTTCAAGGTCTCCGGCCCGGGTGCCTTCGGCGAGCTGCGGTTCGAGTCCGGCGTCCACCGCGTGCAGCGCGTGCCCGCCACCGAGGCCGCCGGCCGCATCCACACCTCGGCCGCCACGGTCGCCGTCCTCCCCGAGGCCGAGGAGATCGACCTCAGGATCGAGGACAAGGACCTCCGCATCGACGTGTTCCGCTCCTCCGGCCCCGGCGGCCAGAGCGTCAACACCACCGACTCGGCCGTCCGCATCACGCACCTGCCGTCGGGCCTGGTCGTCTCGCAGCAGGACCAGAAGTCGCAGCTGCAGAACAAGATCAAGGCCATGGAGGTCCTCCGCTCGCGGCTCCTCGACCTGCGCATCGCGGAGCAGGAGGCCGAGCGCTCGCGCATGCGGAAGAGCCAGGTCTCGACCGGCGACCGCTCGGCGAAGATCCGCACCTACAACTATCCGCAGAGCCGCGTCACCGACCACCGGATCGGCTACACCACGCATGACCTCGCCGGCGTGATGGACGGCAGGCTCGACGAACTCATGGACGCGCTGCGCCTGGCGGACATCGAGGAGAAGCTCGCCGGGGACGCGGGGTGAGGGCGCACGGGCACCGGTGCCGTCCGACCCGCGCGCGCGCCGCGGGGTGGTCGCGGTGGTGACCGTCGGCGACCTGCTCGACGCGCTCGCCACGGAGCTCGCAGGCCCCGGCGTCCCGCCCGCCCGCGCCGAGGCGCGCGACCTCATCGCCGGCGTGCTCGACCAGCCGCGCTTCTGGCCGTCGGCGCACCAGGACGCCGCCGTCACGGCGGCGGACGAGGCCCGCATCCGCGCGGCGGCCGGACGCCGGGCGCAGGGCATGCCGCTGCAGTACGCGATCGGGCGGGCCGCCTTCCGCCATCTCACGCTCGCCGTCGACCGCCGCGTGCTCATCCCGCGGCCCGAGACCGAGCTGCTGGTGGACCTCGTGCTCGCGGCGCAGCGCGGCGGCAAGGGGCGCGTGGCGGACGTGGGCACCGGCTCGGGCGCCATCGCCCTCGCGCTCGCGGCGGAGGGCGGCTTCGACGAGGTGCACGCGATCGACCTCTCGCCCGACGCCCTGGCGGTGGCGCGCGCGAACCTCACCGCGGTGCCGGCCGACCGCCGCGACCGCGTGCGCTTCCACGAGGGTGCGCTCCTCGCGCCCGTCCGGGGAACCCTCTTCGACACCGTCGTGTCCAACCCCCCGTATATTTCACCCGCGGAGCGCGGCGAACTTCCCGCGCTCGTGCGCGACTGGGAGCCCTCCGTCGCCCTCTTCGCGGACGACGGCGGGATGGCCACGATCCGCGCGCTCGTGCCGGAGGCGGCCGCGGCCCTCGGGCCCGGGGGACTGCTGGCGATGGAGGTGGATTCCCGGCGCGCCGACCTCGCGGCCGCTGCGGTGCGGGACGATGGCCGGTTCACGGACATCGAGACACGACTCGACTTGACCGGCCGCCCGCGCTTCGTGGTGGCCAGACGACAGGAGCGGTGATGCTGCAAGACAAGGCGATCGAGCTCGGCCGGATGCTCGGCCAGAGCCCCGAGTACCAGGCGCTCAAGCGGGCCAACGAGGCGCTCAACGACGACCGCGACGTGGTGGCGGCGATGCACCGCATGGAGCAGCTGCGCGCCGGCGCCCAGCAGATGATCGAGCAGGGACAGCAGCCGACGGCCGAGATGGAGCAGGAGCTCGACCAGCTGCTCGGCAAGGTGCAGGGGAGCCCGGTCTACCAGCGCTTCGTCGCGTCGAACGAGAACTTCGACAAGGTGATGATGCAGGTGAACCAGTGGATGCTCGACGGCATCCGGAAGGGCGCCACGAGCTCGATCATCACGCTCGGATAGGCGCGGTGGCGCGCGGGCGGCTCGTGGTCTTCGAGGGAGGCGAGGGAGCGGGGAAGTCGACCCAGCTCCGCCGCCTCGCGTCGACCCTGGCCGATGCCGGCGTGGCGCACCGCATCTACCGCGAGCCCGGCGGCACCCCGCTCGGCGACCGCATCCGCGACCTGCTCCTCCACGCCGACACCCCGGTGGCACCGACCGCGGAGGCGGCGCTCTTCATCGCGTCGCGGGCACAGCTCGTAGCGCAGGAGGTCGCGCCGGCGCTCGCGCGCGGCGAACACGTCCTCCTCGACCGCTTCCTCCTCTCGACCTACGCGTACCAGGTGCACGGCCGAGGGTTGCCCGAGGACGAGGTGCGTGCCGCGAACCGCCTCGCCACGGCGGGTCTCGTCCCCGACCTCACGCTGCTGCTCGCGCTGCCGCCGCACGAGGGGCTGCGTCGCGCCAGCGGCCGTGGCGGTGCCGACCGCATCGAACGGGCGGAGGCGGCCTTCCACGAGCGGGTCGCGGCGGCCTTCGAACGGTTCGCGACGCCCGCCTGGCAGGCGGCACACCCCGAGTGCGGGCCGATCGTCGCCGTCGACGCGACGGGGAGCGAGGACGCGGTCGCGTCGCGCCTCCGCGCGATCCTCGCCGAGCGCCTCCCGGCGCTCGGCGCCGCGGGGGTCACCGCATGAGGCGCGTCCGCGCGATCGCCTCGCTGGTCGTCGTCCTCGCGGCCGGATGGTCGGCGGTCTGGCTGCTCCAGCGCGCGCTGCGCGGCCCCGACCGCTCGGCACAGGAGGGGGCGCGCCTCCTCGAGAGCGTGATGCTGCGCGTGCGGGACAGCTACGTGGAGGCGGTCGACGATGACCGCCTCTGGGAGCTCGCGACGATCGGCATGCTCGACGAGCTCGGCGACCCGAACTCGGCGTATCTGACGCCCGACCGGCTCGAGCTCCTCGAGCGCACCGCGGCGAACACCTACGTCGGCATCGGGCTGCAGGTCGACGTGCGCGACGGCTGGGTCACGGTCACGCAGCCCCGCGCCAACGGCCCCGCCGAGCGGGCGGGCCTCCTCCCCGGCGACCGGCTCGTGGAGGTCGACGGCCGCTCGATGCGCGGCTGGACCGTCGAGGAGGCGCGGCAGGCGATGCGCGGTCCGCCGGGCAGCACCGTCCGGCTCACCTACGAGCGGGGCGTGGGCGCCTCGCGCCGCCAGACCGTCACGCTCGAGCGGGCGGAGGTGCAGATCCGCGCGGTCGCGCGCGCCGCCGTGCTCGACGGCGGCGTGGGCTACCTCGCCGTCACGACGTTCAGCGACTCCACGGAGGCCGAGCTCGTCTCGACGGTCGACTCGCTCCGCGGGGCGGGCGCGCGCGCGATGGTGCTCGACCTGCGCGGCAACCCCGGCGGACTCCTCACGCAGGGTGTGCGCGTCGCCGACCTCTTCCTCGAGCCCGGGCAGCGGATCGTGAGCACCCGGGGCCGCGTGGCGCAGGCCAACGCGCTCCACATCGACTCGACCGCGCAGCGGTGGCCGGAGCTGCCGCTCGTCCTCCTCGTGAACGAGGGGACCGCGAGCGCGGCCGAGATCGTGGCCGGTGCGCTGCAGGACCACGACCGCGCGCTGGTGATCGGGCGCCCGACGTACGGGAAGGGGAGCGCGCAGGCCATCTACCGGCTGGAGAACGGCGCTGCGGTGAGCCTCACCAACGCCCGCTGGGTCACCCCCCTCGGCCGGAGCCTGGAGCATCCCTCGGCGGACGAGCAGCCGCTCGCCGACGCCGACACCGCTCGGCCGCGGTTCCGCACCGCGCTCGGCCGCACCGTGCTCGGCGGCGGTGGCATCGTGCCCGACCTGATCGCCGGCGACAGCGCCGCGTTCCTCGCCGAGCGCCGCCTCTACGTGGAGCTCGGCGAGCACCTGAACGCGTACCAGCGCACCTCCCGCGCGCTCGCCGCGACCCTCGTGCGGGAGGGGGCCGTGCGCGACTCGCTGATGGAGGTCCCGCCCGCATGGCGCGAGCGGCTGTACCGGGAGCTCGACCGGCAGGGGATCGCGCCCAGCATCCTCACGTTCACGGCGGCGCAGGCGCTGGTCGACCGCCAGCTCGGGAACGAGGCGATCCGGCTCGTCTTCGGCCCGCAGGTGCTCCAGCGCCGCATCGCGCGGCTCGACCCCATGGTGCAGCGCGCCTCCGAGGTGCTGCGGCGCGCGCGGGCCCCCCGCGACGTGTTCGCGACGACGGAATAGCCGCGCCGTCGCGCGGCTCGCCCTACGGCCGGACGCTGCCGCCGAGGAGCGCGGCCTGGTCGATCACCCGGACGCCGGCGGGCGGCGTGAAGCGGAACGCGTCCTTCGGCAGCGCGACGTTCGTGCGGATCGCCGTGAAGGTGATGGTGCGCACGAGGCCGCTCGGCTCCGTGAACTCGGCCCGCCGCACGAGTGCGTCACGCAGGTCGAGCCAGAGGGTCGCGCGCATGAAGGGGGCGCCCGGCGCGCGCGGCACGATCCGCACCGCCCGCACCTCCCGCCCGTCGAGGGAGGTGTCACCGAGCGCGGTCACCACGTAGCGCTTGGCCGGGTCCTTGAGCACGGTCGACGCCAGGTCGAGCGCCGCGCCGGCCGCCCGTGGCATCTTGAGCACCTGCCCCTTCGCCGTGCTCGGCGAGTAGAGCCAGAGCACCTGCCCATCGGAGACGATGCGGTCCTCCGGCGGCTGCGTGAAGCGGAAGGCGAAGTGCTGGGTGCCCCGCTGGAAGAACTCGCCGCTCGAGCGCAGGTCCGTGCGGGTGCGCGGGTTGGTGAGCGCCTGCGTGAAGGTGGCGCGCAGCGTGCGCGAGCCCTGGTAGGCCTGCGCCGCGCGTTCGAGGAGGGCGAGTGCCGCCGCGTCGGCCGCGCTGGGCGCGGCGGCCTGCTGGGCCGCACCCTGCGCCGCACCCTGCGCCGCACCCTGCGCCGCGACGGGGCTGCCCAGCGCGAGGAGCGCGGCGGCCACGCCCCCGCGCGCGAGGAGGCGCACGCGCGTGATCAGGCGGGCCCCGCGATGGTGCGCCCGATCGCGTCGGCCACGCGGCGCAACTGGGTCATCGTCTCGGCGAACTGGTCCGGCGTCTGCGACTGCGCGCCGTCGCTCATCGCCTTCTCCGGCTGCGGGTGCACCTCGATCAGCACGCCGTCGGCTCCGGCGGCGACGGCCGCGCGCGCCATGGGGAGGACCTTGTCGCGGCGGCCGGTGCCGTGGCTCGGGTCGGCGACGATCGGCAGGTGCGAGAGCTGCTGCACCACCGGGATCGCGGTGAGGTCGAAGAGGTTCCGCGACGTGGTGTCGAAGCTCCGCAGCCCGCGCTCGCAGAGGATCACGTTGGGGTTCCCCTCGGCGAGGATGTACTCCGCCGAGAGGAGGAGGTCCTGGATGGTCGCCGCCATGCCGCGCTTCAGGAGGACCGGCTTGCCGAGCTTCCCGACCGTCTTGAGCAGCGAGTAGTTCTGCATGTTGCGCGCGCCGATCTGGATGCAGTCGGCGTACTGCGCCACGAGCTGGGCCCCCTCGTCGTCCATCGCCTCGGTGACGATCGCGAGGCCGGTCTCGCGCTTGGCGAGCGCGAGGAGCTCGAGCCCCTGCTTGCCGAGGCCCTGGAACGAGTAGGGCGACGAGCGGGGCTTGAACGCGCCGCCGCGCAGGGCGACCGCGCCGGCGGCCTTCACGGCGCGCGCCGACGCCAGGATCTGC